>JAQGKC010000316.1 GCA_028290305.1 Bradyrhizobium sp. | reverse complement strand
AGCTCCGGCGACGACCACTGCGACCGCAAAGACCGATACTGTAAGCGAATCAAACATTGAGAAAGCCTGCCAGTGTGGCGGCGGGCGTTTCCATGTTGATACTGTCGTCGACGGCGCGGGACTTGATCGTGAAGCTTCCGGGGAGTAGCGGCCACCACGTGAAAGTCCAGCTTGTCGTGCCAGTGGCAGGATTCCAGGTCGTTCCGCCATCGGTCGAAACCTCGACAACGGCGACCAGTCCGCCGGTATCGCTCGCTGAGCCGGAGATGGTCACTGGCTGCTGTTGCACGAGGCTCGCGCCTGCGAGAGGTGCGGAAATCGTGGAGACCGGCGGATTATGGTCCGTGGATGCCGTCGCAGCGACGAGGTCCGATTGCAGCGTCTGCGGCTGGACGCTCATATCCGCGAACAGGTTCACCATGGCCTGCTGCACATTGGGATCAACGGGCGTTGGTATTATCGTGTCCGGATCGTCGTTGGCATAATCGTGTATCGTGTCGAGACCGAACGACAGGAACACCGTCCCAGTACCGAAGACGATCGCGCCGCTTGGCGCGCGATAGAGCGTGAGACTGTGGGTTGCGGTCCCATCCCCGGTGGTATTACCGTAGTCGAGCAAGTAGGTGCTCACCTGGAGTGTCGTCGATGACAGGTTGATCAGTCCGCCAGGCCGGAAGCCGTTGTTCGGCGCTTCGTCCCATTCATATCCCAGCATGCCAATAGCGAGAGCGTTTGTCTGACCGGACTGGACCGCGGTGTTTCGCCAGAACCTGAATTGAGCCAGATCGGGTGGAATAGTGATCGTATCACCCCGATAAGAATCCACCTGGAAGATGGTCCCGGTCAGCGCATTTTCCGGGCGCCCACCGTCGGAGGGCGGACTGAAGCTCGGATCACGCCAGGTTCCGGTCCACACGGGAGTTGGATCGATCTTGGCTGTGGCGTGGGTTTCCTTGTAGCAAACAAGGGTGCGGTTCGGGGTGGCGTTGCTGTCCGCCTCCCACCGGGTTTTCCAGTACACCTCGTTGCCGCTCATGAAGATGAGGTGCACGCCCGCGTCACGCGCGGCCTCTACGCTCGCGCGTAGATCTCCGGACCAGTATTCGTCATGCCCGACCGACGTGAACACCTTGTAGTTCGTCAGCGGGGTATTGCCTGGCTCCGCGTCGATGCTTGCGATGTAAGCGACGTCGTATCCGTTTCGCTCCAGCCAACGTATCGCTGGATATTCCCCGCTAAACACAAAGTCTTGCGGGCCAGCGAACGTCCCGATGCCGTCGCGCGTGGCGAACGGCCGATTGTAGCTGACCTTGTAGGCACGGCCGTCAGGGCTCGCCGTCGCGTTGCCCCCGTATAAATTGGCGCCGCCCCAGCCGTTATAGGCATGCCATGTCGTATCGGACGTCTTGAAGACAATATCCCGCGTTGCGCCGTCGTTGCGGACGACGAAGACAATGTGGCTCTCGCCAGCGGTCGTGTCCTGGCGCGTCAGCTTCGCGACATAGACACCAGAGACCGCGGTTGCGGGCACGGTCCAGGTCGCGGAAACACTCCAGTTTCCAGCATCATATAAACCGAGCGAGGGATCGCCGCCTACCGGCGGCTGGATCGACGCGGCGGTCTGCTGAAGTGTTGCAACGAAACAAGCACCAAGGCCGCCATAATATCCAAGACGATAGATATCGATCCTGTAGTTCGTCGAATCCGTGTTGATCTTGAAACCGATCTGGTCGCCGCTATTAACGCTGATGCTGGTGGCAAATCCCTCGATGTTGGTTGAGGCAGGTCCGCTGAGATCCCATACACTCTGATCCGTGCCCTGTTTTTGATTTTCAAGAACGATAGGGTTCAATGTCATGTTGTGTTATTTTTGTTTGCTGAGGAGAGCAATGCAATATGTGCGGAGCGTACTATCGAATGATCTGTGCAATCAATATTTACGGATTTAATTTTTTTTAATATTTAAAATGGCGTAGCGTTGCCGTGATGACGCTGCGGTGTGCAATTTGATTGGCGCAATGTGACATCGGTCTCATAGCGATAGGTCTCATAGCGATAGTCAACGGATACGGAGGCGACGGTGCAAAAGACCAAGCCCAACTGGACCGAAGGTAAGACCTGGTTATATCAGGGTTATGAAGTAACTCACGCTCGCGATGGGAAGAGCGTGGAAGTCCGAAAGTGCGGCGGGCCGCTCATACAAAAGCTTCCCAAGCCGGTCACCTACCAGGACTTGACTGCCGTCATAGACAAGCTTCGTGCCGCCGCACGCTGACGAAAAGTCCGGTCAGCCTTACCTGACCTCCGTCAAGGCACGAATGGTAGAAGGCATGCCCGCCGGCTTACCGCGACCGTGGAGCACAAGCCGAGATCGGATGTCGGTCGCGACGATCTGCTGAATTCGCTAACAAAGCCAAGCGCGAGCGAGCGCGGCGCCGGAATGTTCGGGCCTGTCACGCCCGAGGTTTCCGGATCGGTAATCGGGTGGCTACGGACCTCTTTGGCTTCCATGGTGCTGAGAACAGCGCACAGGAAGCAATCATGACCCAACACCGAGACGATTTGCTGCCGCCAACCTTCAACCGCCTGGCCTGGTCCAACCTCGCCGCACAGTCAGCCGAGCAGATCGCACTCGCCGCCGCGCCAATCGTTGCGGTGCTCATGCTTGGCGTCGGTGAAGGCCAGACCGGCCTGTTGCAGACCGCGCTGACGCTGCCGTTTATCCTGTTCGCCATCCCCGCGGGCCTGCTTGCCGACCGCATTTCGCGGCGCTGGCTGATGGCGGGCTCGGAAGGCTTGCGCGCCGCGGCGCTGCTCGGAATCCTGATCCTGATCTGGTTGAACGGGCTGACGCTACCCCTACTCGCGTTATTGGGCTTTGTCGCGGTCTGCGGAACGGTGGCCTACAGCGTGGCGGCGCCTGCGCTGGTGCCGTCCCTGGTATCGCCTGACTTGCTGCCCGCAGCGAACGCGCGGATCGAACTGGCGCGCACCATTGCATTTGCCAGCGGACCAGCCTTGGGCGGCGTGCTGGTCGGATGGGTCGGCGCGGCGCCGGCATTTGGTTTCGCTGCAGCGCTTTCCGTCATCGCGGTGGTGCTGCTGTCGGGGATTTATGAGCCGGCCCGCGAACCCGCGCCACGACGCCATCCACTGCAGGAGATCAAAGAAGGCGCGTTGTTCGTGTTGCGGCACGCGCTGCTGCGGCCGGTATTCGTTACGCAGTTCATCTTCAACACCGGGTCGTTCCTCGTGCTCGCGGTGTTCGTTCCCTATGCGGTGCGTCGTCTCGGATTGTCGGCGACCGGCGTCGGCGCCACGCTCGCGATGTATGGCGTCGGCATGGTGGTCGGCGCGCTCTCGGCAACGAGGGTGATGCGCCGGCTTGCATTCGGCACCGTGATCGCGCTCGGGCCCGTGACCGGTTTCGTCGCCGCCGCGGTGCTGGCGCTGACCACACTCGTTCCGAGCCCCCTGCTCGCCGGTCTCGGCTTCTTCCTGCTCGGGGTCGGTCCGATCCTGTGGGTGATCAGCACCACGACCTTGCGGCAATCGGTGACGCCGCCGCGGCTGCTGGGCCGTGTTTCGGCGATCAACATCCTGAGCTATGGCGCGCGCCCGGTCGGCGCCGTACTTGGCGCGATCGTCGGCGGCCTCTACGGCGCCGAGGCGTGCCTCTATTTCGCGGTCGCGATCTTCGGCGCGCAGGCGCTGGTGATCCTGATGTCGCCGGCGGTCTCGCTGGCGCGGCAGCCGGAAATGATCGGCGAACCAACTAAAAGCTTGCGGGCCTGCTGAAACGGCAACACCAGAGTCGTCATGGCCGGGCTTGTCCCGGCCATCCACGCCTTCACGGCCGCTCCAAAAAGAAAAAGACGTGGATGCCCGGCACAAGGCCGGGCATGACGCGCTAAAATTCCGCCGCCGTCCATTCGGTTTCCCCATCCCATTTAATATGATATCTGTCATGTCATATTGACCGGGAACCTCCATGGCCGACCAGACCGTCTCAACGATCACCACCGCGCCGCATCGGGAGGTGTCCTCGACATTCCTGCAGATCCTTGTCCTCGCCGCGCTGGCGGCGATCGGGACCCTTGCGACCAATATCCTGCTGCCTTCGCTGCCGCAGATGGCGGCGTCGCTGAAAGTGTCGAGCGCGGCCGTCACGTCGGCCATCACGATTTTCCTCGCCGTGTTCGCGCTCGGCCAACTCATCGTCGGGCCGATCTCGGATCGCTACGGCCGGCGTTGGCCGGTGCTGACAGGCTTCGCGGTGTTTTGCGTCGGAAGCACGTGGTGCGGCCTTGCCGACGACCTGCCGAGCCTCCTGATCGGCCGCGTCATCCAGGCCGCCGGCGCGTGCGCGACCTCAGTGCTGTCGCGCGCGATTGCCCGCGACCTGTTCAGCGGCGCGGCGCTGGCGCGCGCAATGGCGCTGATCATGATTGCGATGGCGGCGGCGCCCGGCTTCTCGCCGCTGTTCGGCGGCGCGCTCGATCATTACTTCGGCTGGCGTTCAGAATTCGCCTTTGTCGGTATCTTTGCGGCGATCGGGGCCATCGCTTATGGCACGGTACTCGGAGAAACCCATCACTCGACGCGGATCCCGCTCAATCCGCTCGCCATCGCTAAAAACTATGTCAGCCTGATCGTCGATCGCCGCTTTCTGATTCCGGCTGCAACCGTCAGCCTGATCATGGGCGGACTGTTCGGGATGTTTTCGGCGGCGCCGCGGATTTTGATCGAAGGGCTGCACTTCACACCGATCGGGCTCGGGTGGTTTTTTGCGGGCACCGTGCTGTTTGTGTTCGGCGCGGGTATGCTGGCAACGCGGCTGGCGCCGCGTTTCGGGCTCGATCGCGCTATTCAATTCGGTCTGCTGCTGGCGGCGAGCGGCAGCACCGCGGTTCTGCTGGTGTCTATTTTTAGTCCCACCTTCCTGCCATTCCTTTGCGCGATGTCGGTATTCGTGCTCGGCATGGGCATCGTCAATCCGCTAGGCACCGCGCAGGCGTTGTCGCCATTCGGCGAGAAAGCAGGCGCGGCATCGGCGCTGCTCGGCTTCTGGCAGATGATGGCTGCCGCGATCGGGGTCTGGCTGGCGGCGACGATTTCGCATCAGGCAATGTTGGCGCTCGGCATCGTCCTGACGGCGACCTCGCTGATGGCGGTCGGGCTTTATGCCATGCGGGCCAAAGCACCCTAATTCGCGAGGTAACGCTCGTAGCGCCCGGCCACAGCCTCATCAGCGGCAATGGTGGGATCGAGGGTGTAGAGATCCTGCGCGCGGCCAATGCCGCGCAGCGCGAACCGGCCGGTGGAGACCAGATAGCCACGCCCGGCTGCATCGAGGCCGGCCCGAAAGTCTGATGACGTCAGCAATTCGCGATCGACCGAGCTGCACATCGACGCGATGCGGCTGACCTCATTGACCGCAGGCCCCACCACGGTGAAATCGAGCCGGTCCTCGCTGCCGATATTGCCATAAAACACTTCGCCAACATGCAGGCCGACATAGGCCGTCGTCGCGGGCCGGCCATCGGCCGAACGACGGGTGTTGAGCGAGGTCATGTTGTGACGGAAACGACGCTCGGCCCGCAGCGCCGCACGTTTGGCGACACCCAGATCCTCATTGGTGAACATCGCGCGCACGCCATCGCCGATCAGTTTGAGCACATCGCCGCCGGCATCATGGATGGCATCAATGGCGGCCTGCGCGTAATCGTTGAGAAACGGAATGATCTCGTCGGGTGCGATATTTTCGCTGATCGCGGTCGAGCCGCGCAGATCGGAAAACCACAGCACGGCGTTGATGCGCTCGGTCACGCCGCGGGATATGCGCCCGTGCAGAACCTGCTCGGAAGCATCGCGCCCGAGATAGACCCGGCCTAGCGTTCGCGCGATATCCACCTGCGCGGCGGATTTGATCGCCAGCCCCAGCACCGGCACGAGGTCGCGCAGCGCCGACAAACCCTGCTCGCTGAAGCCGTCCGCCCGCCGCGTCAGCTAGTAGGAATAGACGCAATCCATTTGGCCGATGGTGCCGGCTTCGCCAAACCGATGCACGAAGGCCACAAAATGCCGGTGACCATTCGCCGCAAGATCAGAGATCATCGAGAAGTCCAGCGACGCGCAATCGGCGAGATCGATCCGCAGTTCCTCATGACCGTGTTCGAGCATGTGATAGAAGGTGGAGCGGCGCCAGTTCAGCGCGGCGTCGCCTTCGCTGGTCGATCCATATTCCAAACGTGTCGCTCTCGTTGGTTTCCGTGTCGTTCCAGCGAAATCCGCGCCCTTCGAAAATCGGGTGCAGCGTATCGATGAAGACCAGCGCGCGCGACAGATCGAGACCTTGGGCCCGGCAGCGCTCGCAGAAGCCGCGAACGAGATCGTTCTCAGGCAGGCCGGTCAGGCCCTGGCTGACCAGCCAGTTCATCAGGTGCAGTCGCGGCGCAAGGTCCATAAATATTATGCTGCGTAATTTGGCATCACGACAATCGGCCGATCAGATTGCTGGCGTCGATTTGGTGTAGCGCGTCAGAATGCGCAATATCGGATTCTCAATCAATAGGAAGAACATCCATCCCGCGGTTGAACTGGGAGTATCGGGGATCAACGAGGCGCTTCAGCTTTTGGAACTGCTGCTGTCACGTAAGACCCGACACCACGCCCGCACTGGCCAAGAGCACCACCACGCTCCAGGGCGGCATCTTCCAAACGGTGAGGAACAGGAAGCCCGCGAGCGCCAGTGCGAAATCGCGCGGCGTCAAGACCGCGCTCGTCCAGACCGGGTTGTAGAGGGCCGCGCCAAGAATGCCGACCACGGCTGCGTTGCTGCCACGCATGGCGGCCTGAGCGGCGGGACGCGTGCGCATTACATCCCAGAACGGTAACGTACCATAAACGAGCAGCATGCCCGGAAGGAGCAGTGCGACCAAAGCAATGGTTGCACCAGCGAGGCCGTTAGGAGCAGGTCCCATCACCGCCCCAAGATAGGCGGCGAAGGTGAAGAGCGGTCCCGGCACCGCCTGTGCCAACCCATAGCCAGCCAGGAACGCCTCGTTGGTGACCCATCCGGGCGCGACGACTTGCGTCTGTAGCAGAGGCAGCACGACGTGGCCTCCGCCGAAGACGAATGCCCCCGACCGGTAGAATGCATCAAACAAGGCGAGCCCCTGGGAGCCGGTCGCCGTGGCGATGACCGGAGGGATCAAGAGAAGCGCCGCGAAGAGAACGAGCGCAACGGTACCGGCCCGCCGGGTGACCGGAAAATCCAAATGTCCGGAAGATGGCGCGACTTCTCCCCGGCAGAGCCAAAGGCCGGCGCACGCGCCGAGCGCGATCGCTGCGATCTGCCCGAACGACCCGGCGAAAAAAACAACGATCGCAATCGCGGCAAGTGCGATACCGGCCCGAGCGCGATCGGGGGCGAGGGTTCGCGACATGCCCCAGATCGCTTGTGCCACGACCGCGACGGCGACGAGCTTGAGGCCATGCAAGAAACCTTCCGCAGCCGGTCCCGTGAATGCGGCTGCGCTCATCGCAAAGGCGAATAGGATCAGGGCCGACGGCATGGTGAAGGCAAACCACGCAGCAAGGCCACCTAAAAGGCCATTGCCGCGGAGAATGCCGAGGGAAAAGCCGACCTGGCTTGAGGCCGGCCCTGGCAGAAACTGACAGAGGGCGACGAGGTCAGCATAGGTGGTCTCGTCCAGCCATTTGCGCCGCACCACCAACTCATCCCGGAAGTATCCCAGATGGGCAATGGGGCCGCCAAAAGATGTGAGGCCCAGCTTCAGGAATGCTGTAAAGACTTCACTCACACGGCCCTTGGGATCACCACTGCTCATAGGCGAGCACCGGCAACGATCCTCAGTGCTTCATCGCTTCGCCGGTAAATTCCCGAACCCGGACCTTCGCCAGTGCGAGTCCCCGCCTGCCCAGCTTGGTTGCTTTGTAGAGCTTTCGCCCGACGCGTCCTTCGCGCTGCACGCGCGAAGTCAGATAGCCCTTGCGTTCCATCGCATGAAGCATCGGGTACATAGTTCCCGGGCTGAGCCGATAACCGTGGCGTGCCAACTCGTCGATCATCCACTGGCCATAGACTTCCTGTTCTGCCGCATGATGCAGGATATGGAGCCGGATAAAGCCGGTGAGCAGATCGTTGAACTTCATTTTCCAAATTCATGTGATCCGGCCCGAATATCGGTGGACGATATCGGGAACCGATACTGTAGCCAAGCGTTCCCGCCCATCGCGTAAACCGGAGGAGGTGATAATGGCTTCAGTATCCGACAAAAGCCCTCAACATCACACTCAAAAGATGAAAAAGCGCCTTTCCGAGACGATGACACATCTCCGAGAAGACATAGGCAAAGTGGACGAACCGCAACTGAAGGCCATGTTTGAAACCTCAGCCGAAGTGTTGGGCGGGCTTATCAAGGCGTTCGACGACTATGAAAAGAAGAACGAGGCCGCCTGGCGGAAATAGGCCCATCAAGTAGCGTACGATGGTCCGTTTTCTGATGGGATGCCCGCTTTGTGACATCATTCGATCCAGGCTATCGTATTTCGATAATGCAACTCGGTAACTGGTTGCCGTCGCGACGGAGACTGCCCATGACAATTGATCGGCGTCGGCTACTCCACAAGCTGGGGGAATTACAGCGGTCGCCGTAACAGTCCCCAAATTGGTCCAGGCGCAGTCCCACAATAGCCCCTCGGCATCGCCGCAAAGCGCAGCAGATCACACGATAAGAATTGCGCCCGTTTCGTTGGAAATCGCGCCCGGCAATGTCATCAAGACCACGGCCTACAACGGTACGGTACCGGGTCCGGCGCTACGCCTTCCAGAGGGGAAACCTGTAACCATCAACGTCATCAACGAATCCGGTTATCCCAATCTGGTCCACTGGCACGGACTCATGATTCCCTCCGCCCAGGATGGCGCCACTGAAGAGGGATCGCCGATAATTCCGCCCGGAAATTCTCTGCTCTACTCATTTACGCCCAAGCCATCCGGCACGCGCTGGTATCATAGCCACGCGATGGCGATGACGGATCTCAATCGTAGCACCTATTCCGGTGAGTTCGGTTTCCTGATCGTAGATCCCGCAGCGGGCGATCCGGGCCGCTACGACCGCGAAGTCCTGCTTGCCGCCCATCATTGGGAAGGCTCCTGGGTCAGCATGCAGGACATGAAGAAAGGACCGCCGCCGGATAACGGCCTGGAGGTCATGTACAAGGCCGCCACCCTCGGCGACAGGATGCTCGGTCACGGCGAGCCCATCCGGGTGCGTCAAGGCGAACGGGTGTTGTTCCGCCTGCTCAATGCCAGCGGCAATATGGGTATTTCGCTCGCCTTGCCGGGACATCGCTTCACTGTCGTCGCGCTCGACGGAAACCCGGTGCCCACCCAGGCCACCGTTGATGCGTTGAAGCTCGACGTGGCCGAACGCGCCGACGTCATCGTGGAGATGAACAATCCCGGCATATGGGTGTTCGGATCGACCGACGACGAGGATCGCAACATCGGGATGGGCGTAGTGGTCGAGTACGAGAACCAAAGCGGCGAACCGCGCTGGGCTCCGCCACCGAAGGCCAAGTGGGACTATACCGCATTCGGCAGGAGCAGCGCCGCGGCGGCTCCGGACGAAAGCATCAAGCTCAAATTCGAGAAAATCCCCGGCGGCCGCGGTGGCTATAACCGCTGGACCATCAATGGCAAGTCCTGGCCCAACACCAACCCGCTATTTACCGTGCAGCGGGGTAAACGCTATCGGCTTGTTCTGGACAACCACAGCGGCGACGAGCGTCCGGTTCACCTGCATCGGCACAGCTTCGAGATCACCAAGGTAGGCGACAAGGCGACATCGGGGGTGATCAAGGACACTATCAGCATGCCCCGCTATTCCACCGCGGAGGTCGACCTCGTGGCCGACGATCCCGGCGACACGTTTTTCCATTGCCATCATCAGGATCACATGGATGAGGGCTTTGCGGGACTGATTACCTATACCTGACGGCAGCACCGATCCGCGAGAGCCGACGCAGTCACGGGTAAACGCATGGCAGTGAGGAGAATCTGCGTGATGAAAGACGCGCGGGATGATGCCAAGGGATTCAGCCGTCCTGCGATTGTGCCCGCGTGACGACCTCGCCGTCCTCCTTCACAAACGAATCCACCGGGTTGTCGAGCAGATCCAGCACGGCTTCGGACGGCCGGCATAGCCTGGCGCCCTTTGGCGTTTGCACGATTGGCCGGTTGATCAGGATCGGGTGCGCCAGCATGAAGTCGATCAGCTGGTCATCGGTCCATTTTGGGTCGCCGAGCCCCAGTTCCGCGTAAGGCGTGCCCTTTTCACGCAGCAACGCGCGAACCGAAATTCCCATCGCCGCGATCAGTTCGATCAGTCGTGCACGGCTCGGCGGATTCTTCAAATATTCGATGACCTCTGGCTCTTCACCGCTTTGCCGGATCATCGCCAGCGTGTTGCGCGACGTGCCGCAGGCCGGATTGTGATAGATCGTTACGCTCATAATTGAGCCTCCTTTGTCATCGGGGCGCCCTCGCCTCCCGCACGCAGCAGCCAACCCATCAACATCAATGCGGCAACCGCGCCGCAGAACTCGGCGGCGATAAAGCCGGGAAGATCGGCCGGGCGAATTCCCGAAAAGGTGTTCGTCATCGACCGCGCGATAGCGACGGCGGGATTTGCAAACGACGTTGACGATGTGAACCAATACGCCGCGGTGATGTAGAGGCCGACCAGCCAGGGAACAGCGAGGCGATTGAATTGAATGCCGGCGAGAATGGTCGCGACCAGGCCGAATGCGGCCACGCCTTCAGCAAACCACTGCGCACCACCGGTTCTCATCTTGAGCGAAGCATCCAGCAGCGGCAGCGCGAACATCGCGTGCGCAATCATGGTTCCGAGAACGCCGCCGATCAATTGCGCCGCCATATACGAAAGCGCAGCGCGCGGCGTTAACTCGCGCTTCAGCGCAAAGATGAGGGAGACGGCAGGATTGAAATGCGCCCCGGATATCGGGCCGAGAATGGTGATCAGAACCACAAGGATGGCGCCGGTTGGGAGGGTATTGCCGAGCAGAGCGAGCGCAACATCCTTGGTCAGGCTTTCGGCCATGATGCCGGAACCGACCACGGTCGCGACCAGCAACGCGGTTCCAAGCCCCTCTGCTACCAAGCGGCGCGGCAAGTCAAAGTTTTGCATGAGCACGCTTCTTGGTCGGCTTCGGCGAACAACAGGGCGTCAGGCTTTCGATCAGCGGCGCGCAGATCTCCGGCCGTCCGTCGCAACAATCCTTCAGCATGAACAGCACGACAGCCTGAAAGCGCGTCAGGTCGGCGCGGTACATGATCGAACGACCGAACCGCTGCGCCGACACTAGTTCGGCACGCGTCAGAATCGAAAGGTGCGACGACAAGGTATTTTGCGGGACCGCCAGTGCCCTGGCGATATCGCCAGCCGCGAGCCCGTCCGGTTCGTGCTTCACCAGCAATCGGAACACGTCCAGCCGGGTGGATTGGGCCAGCGCGGCGAGAGCAAGAATGGCATCCTCTGATTCCATATATCTGGATATATCGATATATTGTGCTTCGTCAAGCTGGGTCAGGACGGCTTGTTATTTCGATAATACTAGAAATACGGTTGACGGCGACGACTGCGCCTGAAAGAATGATGGCATGAAACTGGACGACGCCGCCGCACATCTCGAAGCCCTGGGCAATCCCACCCGGCTCAAGATCTACCGCACCCTTATTCGCGCTGGAGCCGCCGGGCTGCCTGTCGGCCGCTTGCAAGACAAGTTGAAGATCGCGCCGTCAACCCTCTCCCACCACATCAAGGCTTTGGTTGTGGTGGGCCTCGTCCGTCAGGTGCGCGATGCAACCACGCTCGTGTGTCACGCCAACTACGAAGTGATGCAGGGGCTGGTGGACTTTCTGGTCGCTGAATGTTGCGCCGATGTTACCGAGGACAAAGACGCAAAGACGGCGGCATAGCTTCGATCGGCCGATAATTTCGATATTTCTAGTTCGATCGGAGAATGCCATGAGTGAAGCAAAGACGGTCGCGATTGTCGGGGCAGGCCCGGTTGGTCTTGCCGCAGCCGCGCATGTTCTGGAACAAGGCCTGAAACCGGTCGTGCTGGAAGCTGGCGGCAGTGTCGGGCACGCGGTGCGCCAATGGGGTCATGTTCAACTGTTCTCGCCATGGGAATACAACATCGATCGCGCGGCGGCACGCCTGCTCGCCGCAACAGGCTGGAACTCACCCGAGCCCGACCGCTATCCGACCGGCGCCGAATTGCTTGAGCGCTATCTCGAACCGCTGGCAACCAAAACCGTTCTCGGGACGTACATCCACACATCGAGTCGCGTCACCGGTATCAGCCGTGTCGGATTCGACAAGCTCAAGACCAAGGGCCGGGAAACCGCGCCGTTTGAAATTCGCTATCAAAACGGGCAAGGCCCGAAAATTGTAAGGGCCGATGCCGTCATCGACGCATCCGGCACCTGGCATTCTCCAAATCCGGCGGGCGCAAATGGCCTCAGCGCGATGGGCGAAACCCAGGCGGCGGACAGGATCGCTTACGGGATGCCGGATGTGCTTGGAAAAGACCGCGCGCGCTATGCGAACAAAACGGTCGCGGTGCTGGGTGCGGGACATTCTGCAATCGGCACCCTTACCGATCTCGCGCAACTTTCGGCGCAAGCGCCGGAAACCAAGCCGGTCTGGCTATTTCGGGGCAATGATCCAGCGAAGGCTTTCGGCGGTGGTGCAAACGACAAGCTCGCCGCCCGCGGTGAGCTTGGTACGGCATTCGCCGCGCTGGTGACGGCGGGCCAGATAAAAGTGGAAAGTGAATTTCGCGTTTCGCAACTGACTGCTGACGGCCCTCGCCTCGTCGTCGGTGCAGAAGCTGGTTGTTGCGGGCGTCAAGTGGTTGTCGACGAACTGATCGTGGCGACGGGCTTCCGGCCGGATCTGGATTTCGTGCGCGAACTTCGCATTCAGCTCGATCCGGCCATTGAATGCCCGGTAGCGTTGGCGCCGTTGATCGATCCGAACGAACACAGCTGCGGCACCGTACGGCCGCATGGCGCGCGGGAGTTGGCCCAGGATGAGCCGGGCTTCTATTTTGCGGGCATGAAGTCCTATGGACGCGCGCCGACCTTTCTGATGATCGCCGGCTACGAACAGGTCCGCTCGATTGCTGCCGATCTCGCCGGCGATCGCGAGGCCGCGGAACGCGTCGACCTGGTGCTGCCCGAAACCGGCGTTTGCAATCGATCGGCCGCGCCCGACGCGGGTGGGTGCTGCCGTGGACCGGCACTATCGGATGTTGACGCCTGCTGCGCGGCGGATGCAAATGCCGGACAAGAAGGCAAAACCGGATGCGAATGCGGATAACGCCGGCAAGGAATAAAGATGGCGTCTAAGCCATGAGCGGACGCCAGCTTCACATCATTCTGGCACTCGGCACAACGCAGACGCTGGCATGGGCTTCGAGCTACTATTTGCCGGCGATTTTGGCCGATCCGATCGCGCACGATCTCGGCGTCTCCAGCAACTGGATATTTGCCGCCTTCTCCGCGTCGCTGGTGATATCGGCCGTGCTCGGCCCGCGCGTCGGCCGCCAGATCGATCTGGTCGGCGGCCGGTCGGTGCTGTCGATTTCCAATTTGACGCTCGCCGCGGGACTGGCGCTGCTCGGCTGCACCTATTCAATCCCGATGCTGGTTGTCGCCTGGCTTCTGCTGGGCATCGGGATGGGATTTGGCCTCTACGATGCTGCCTTTGGCACCCTGGGGCGCATCTATGGCGAGACCGCACGCCGGTCGATCACGGGCATCACGCTGATCGCGGGCTTTGCGAGCACCGTCGGTTGGCCGTTGACCGCCTGGGGACTGGAAACCATCGGCTGGCGCGACACCTGCCTTGCCTGGGCGGCGGCCCATATCCTGCTCGGCCTGCCGCTCAACTTTTTCATGCTGCCGGCTGTAAAAGGCGCAAAGGCGGCGGTGACGACATCCATCAAGCCTCACATCCCGATCGATCGAACCATGATCCTGCTGGCTTTCGCCTTCGCGGCGGCCTGGAGCGTCACCGGGGCGATGGCAGCACACCTGCCCCGCATTCTGGAAGCCGCGGGAGCGACACCTCTGCAGGCGGTATCGGCCGGCGCGCTAGTCGGCCCTGCGCAAGTGTTTGCCCGTATCATCGAGGCAAATTTCCTGAGCCGCTATCATCCCATCGTGTCGACCCGGCTGGCATGTCTGACGCATCCCATCGGCGCCGCCATCCTCGTGCTCGTGGGCGGAGCGGCAGCAAGCACGTTTGCGATCTTTCATGGCGCCGGCAACGGCATCCTCACCATTGCGCGCGGCACGCTGCCGCTGGCGATCTTCGGTCCGGAGAACTACGGCTATCGCCTCGGCATCATCGGCGCGCCGGCACGGATGGCGCAGGCTGCCGCGCCGTTGGTGTTCGGCTTGCTGGTCGACACGATGGGAAGCCGCGTGCTGATGGTCTCGTCCGCCCTCAGTCTCGCGGCCCTGCTGGCTCTATTCCTGCTGCGGCAGCAGCCGGCCGCGCCATGACCCGCAAATGTGCGGCGCGGCGTCACTATCCATCTGGCATGACCCGATAGATTTGCCCTTCCAATTCCGGTCCGTTTCAAGCAAAACCACCGCATGGAAAAGGAAAACGGTCCGGCAGCGGCGAATAAAGGTTTTGTGCAGTGGGCGATCACGCCACCGCAATCCTATGCGGTGTATCTCGTCTGTCTTTTTCTGGTCGCTGGATTGTCGTTCTACGTCGGGACCCTGAAACCCAAGAAGTCGATCGGCATGGGTCCGCCGCCGATGTCCGCACCGCGCAACTGAAATTTTCGAAAATTCAGTATCAACGGGGATTGCAGGGATGACACGCGACGCCACGCCTTCAATTACCCGCATCAATCCGCCTGAACTCGGCACACCGCCCGGCTATTCCCAGATTGTCGACGTCAGCGCCGGCCGCATTATCTTCATTGCCGGCCAGACCGCGCTCGATTGCAACGGCAATCTGATTGGCAAGAATGATTTCGCCGCGCAGGCAGATCAGGTGTTTCGCAATCTCGCCGTGGCCCTGCAGGCGAGCGGATGCACGGCAACCAATCTGGTGAAGCTGACGGTGTTCCTTACCGACATGGACAATCTCGGGCGCTATCGCGAGGCGCGCAACCGCTTCTTTGCGTCGGTCACGCCGCCGGCGGCGCCCGCGGTGACGCTGGTCGAGGTATCGAAACTGTATGGTCCGGATTTCATGATCGAGATCGAGGCCATCGCGGCGGCGTGATGTCCGTCAGCATTGTCAGTCGTAGAACTCAGGCGACATCTTGAGGCTATCGCGCTGCGCCTTGTCGTGATTGATCCATAGCTGCGCTTTTTCTTTCGTCAGGGTCTCCGATATCTTTTGCATGGAAGCCAGTGTCTGTTCCTTGCTGAAGTTGTTGACTGGGACTCCGCGGTTGTCCCAATTGCTTTTAAAATGGACAGCGTCACCGGAAAGAACGATCGCGCCGGTATGAGGCAGTTTCACCAACAATGACTGATGACCCGGCGTATGTCCCGGCGTCGACAAGAGGGTCAAACTGCCATCGCCAAAGACGTCACGGTCGCCTTCCAGCTTTGTGACCGGGTGCCCCGGCTTGAAGCGGGGTTCGTTGTTGACGCCGGGCCAGTCGTATTCGGCCTTCTGTACATAGAGCATGGCCGTGGGAAACATCTCGACATTGCCGATATGGTCGGGGTGGGTGTGCGAAACAGCCATGGCTTTGACGTCGGAAGGCTTGACCCCAAGCTGATCAAGCTGGGCCGCCAACGTCTTTGGGCGACGCCAGGAAATGGCCTTGGGATCGGCTGGCGCAAGCCCGTTTGGCATGGCAGCCACCGCATCGGGGATACCGGTGTCCCACAGGAACCAGCCCCGCGCGTGCTTGATAAGATAGCAATTGTCGACGAAGTCCATCGACTTGCCTTCGTCGACACCAGGTGACCAGTGCGAAATATCGCCAGCGACGCCTTCACCGCAATTGAGAATATAAAGTTTTTCGATGCCGGGTTCGCCCGATTGCGCGTGACCGAAACCGGCCGGCAACGCTACCGACAACAGCACTGCTACGAGACCGCTTATTCGGTTCACGTGATTCCTCCACCGCAGATGAGCCTTTAAACTTCGGGCCGATGCGCTGGACGCTACTTCATTGCTCCAACCCAATCCAGACGACGCATCGCGTGACGTATCCCGATTGCGTGAAGTATCGCGGCAAATCGCACCAATGGCGCGGATCGGATTACGGCTCCCGCTCTGTTACACGACCTCCGCCGGCGCGAGCTTGCACACATCGCTGCCCGCCTCGATCTGAAGCGTGGCGTGCTGAATGTTAAACCGGTGCGACAGTTCTTCGCAGACGCTGTGGAGGAATGAATCGCCGTAACCGCCGGGACACACCAGATGCGCCGTGAGCGCCGTTTCATGGGTGCTCATGGCCCAGATGTGCAGATCGTGCACTTCGATCACGCCCTCGAGTTGGCCGAGATAGCTATTCACCTCCTCAAGCTCGATACCCTTCGGCACGCCATCGAGCGCGAGGTTGACGCTGTCCCGGGCAAGGCCCCATCCGCTCGCGAGCACAACGGCGGCGATGCACAGGCTGATCGCCGGATCCACCCACAGCCATCCCGTGAACATGATCACGCAAGCGGCGACCACCACGCCAAGGGAAACGACCGCGTCCGACACCATGTGCAGATATGCGCCGCGGACATTCAGGTCGCCATGACGGCCGCGCATGAACAGCAGCGCCGTCCCACCGTTCACGACGATGCCAAGCGTCGCGACCAGAACCACCGTCCAGCCGGCCACGTCAGCGGGCTCTTGGATCCGGTTGACGGCTTCGACCGCGATACCGCCGACCGCTATCAGCAGAAGGCCTGCATTGATGAGCGCTGCCAGGATCGAAGCCCGCCGATAGCCATAGGTATGCTGTTGCGTCGGCTGCTTGCGCGCGAGCCATGCCGCGCCCCAGGCGAGCAGCAGCGCGATCACGTCGGAGAAATTATGAACGGCGTCGGAGATCAGCGCCAGCGAGTTCGCGGCGTAGCCGAACACGAGTTCCGCGCCGACGATCAATGTATTGAGCGCAACGCCAACGGAAAACGCAAACCCAAAATTGTCCGGCGCGTGGCTGTGCCCGGCGTGGCCGTGCGCGTGGGAATGGTCGTGATGATCGTGGTGATGAGCCATGGCGCTTCGTTGCGGGTCGTTTGATTTCGACCGCTGTTATAGCGCGCCTGAAAAGCCGAATACTATTACGGCGAAGCACCTAACATCCGCCGTCCCGGCGAATGCCGGGACGGCGGTGTAAACCTATTCCACGCCGCGTCCGAACCTGTTCGATTTCGGAAAACCTTTCGGCGGCAGGCGGCCGGCGTCGGCGCGGTTGCCGCGCCACTCGGCAAGTTCCTTCATCGTCGCGCTGAATTCACGGCCAGCGGAATCCTTCCAGGTCAGGCCGTCCTTGGCATCGAACGTCACGATATCGGAAAGCCCACCATCCCGGTATTTCTGCAAGCGAACGCCGCGACCACGCGCCATCTCCGGCACCTGATCGATCGGAAACAGCAGCATCTTGCGGTTATCGCCGATGACGGCAACGGTGTCGCCGGCCACTGTCGTCAACGCGCGAGCTTCGTTCGGCATCTCGACGTTCAGAACCTGCTTGCCCTTGCGGGTATTGCCGACGCAGTCATCCTCGTTGACGATGAAGCCCTGCCCTTCATGGCTCGCCACCAGGAACTTGCGTCCGCCCTTGTTGACGAACAGCGACACGATGGCGGCGTCCTGCTCCATGTCGATGAACATCCGGATCGGCTCGCCATGGCCGCGGCCGCCCGGCAGCTTGGCGACGTCGAGCGAATAGAACCTGCCGTTGGTGGCGAACAGCAGCAGCTTCGAGGTGGTCTCCGCGAAGAACGCCGAGCCGAGCTGGTCATCGGTCTTGAAGGTCAGCCCGGAGAGATCGGCGACATGGCCCTTCAGCGTGCGCACCCAGCCCTTGTCCGAAATGACCACGGTGACCGGCTCACGCTCAACGAACGCTTCCTCGATCGCGGCAAGATCGTGCTCGGGCGCATCGGCGAATTGCGTGCGGCGCTTGCCGAGCGGCGTCTTCGGCCCGAAGATATCGCGCACCTTGCGCACCTGTTCGCCGACTTTGAACCATTGTTCGGCCTCAGAGCCAAGAAGGGCCTTGATGCCCTTCAGCTCGCTGCGAAGGTTCTTTTCCTCGGTGCGGATCTCCATTTCCTCGAGCCTGCGCAGAGAACGCAAGCGCATATTGAGGATGGCGTCGGCCTGGATCTCCGTCAGCTTGAACGCCTTGATCAGCGCCGGCTTCGGCTCATCCTCCGACCGGATGATCTTGATCACCTTGTCGATGTTCAGATAGGCGATCAGGTAACCGCCGAGCACCTCAAGCCGATGCTCGATCTGTTCTTTCCGGTAATTCGAACGGCGCAGCAGCACGTCGCGCAGGTGGTCGAGCCATTCGCGCAGGCACTCGGCGAGGCCGAGCACTTTGGGGATGCGGCCCTTCACCAGCACGTTCAGATTCAGTGGAATCCGGCTTTCCAGCTCGGTCAACCGAAACAGTGATTCCATCAGCAGTTCAGGATCGACCGCGCGGGATTTCGGCTCGATGACGAGACGGATGTCTTCGGCCGATTCATCCCTGACATCACCAACCAGCGGCAGCTTCTTCTCGTTGAGCAGTTCGGCGATTTTTTCGACCAGCCGCGACTTCTGCACCAGCCACGGAATTTCAGTGATGACCACGACCCAGGTGCCGCGGGCGCCTTCTTCCTGGCTCCATTTGGCGCGGGTGCGGAACGAGCCGCGCCCGGTCATGTAAGCCTCGGTGATGCTTTCCTTGGAATCGATGATGATGCCGCCGGTCGGGAAATCCGGACCCTTGACCCATCGGAGCAGTGTCTTCGACTTTGCGTCGGGCTTGTCGATCAGATGTAGCGCGGCATCGCAAAGCTCGGCCACGTTGTGCGGCGGGATCGAGGTCGCCATGCCGACTGCGATGCCCTGCGCGCCGTTGGCGAGCAGATTTGGAAATCCGCCGGGCAGCACGATCGGCTCTTACGACTGGCCGTCATAATTGGCCCGGAACTCGACGCCGTCCTCATCGATCCCTTCGAGCAGCAGCCGCGCGACCTCGGTCATGCGCGCTTCGGTGTAGCGATAGGCGGCGGGATTATCGCCGTCGATATTGCCGAAATTGCCCTGCCCGTCGACCAGGGGGTAGCGCGAGGAGAAATCCTGCGCCAACCGTACCAGCGCGTCGTAGATCGACTGGTCGCCATGCGGATGGAACGAGCCCATCACGTCGCCGACGATCTTGGCGGATTTCTTGAACGGCGTACCGGGGTCGAGCCGCAACAGGCGCATGCCGTAGAGGATGCGGCGATGCACCGGCTTTAAGCCGTCGCGGGCGTCCGGTAGCGCACGGTGCATGATGGTCGAGAGCGCATAAGCGAGATAGCGCTCTTCGAGCGCATCGCGAAGCATGACCTCGCCGACTTCCGCCGGCTCTGGAGGAATCAGTCTTTTTCCCATGGGGAGGGATTATCCGGTGCTGGGGAGATGAACAAGAAGTGAATCAGCGGCCCAATTTGGGCCATCCGATGGCATCACGTCCCAGCCCGATGACCGGGCCTCCTCACCGGCTCAGGAAAAATACCGGCATCGCGCCGTTACATGAATGGCTCAGGCCGTGGATCACTCAAATGCCACGCCAATCCGGCGTTCCCTGCGCCAAATGATTCGGCAGTGGAAATGACGGCCGTCGCCGGGCAAAATCAGTGTGAATCTCTCGGGGATGCCGATCGGGCTCGTTACATCCAGTGCCGCACCGACGTTCGATACATTGCGGACAGTGCAATCGATAGCGCCGCCGCCGCCGAACTCGATCGTTCCGGCCTTCAATACGCGATGCCGGGGGGCAACCCGCTTTTCGACCATGGCCTGACTTCAAGATCTTTTCGGACAAAATCCGTATCACGATTCGCGAACCTCTGGCGGCGAGCTGTCTGTCAAAATTGCTCACCCGCGCGCCGAGCCCGAAATCTCAGGCGTCCATCCGCAAGCATCTGATCGAGATCGGCCTGGCGAAGCCGGCACAAGTCCACAGCCGGCGGTTCCGTTTCGCGTGGCCTAATTCAGGGTACCCCCTGGCGTCACCGAACCGCCACGCTCGCCCGATGCTTGGTCACTGCGTTGATAAAACCATCGCGGGCGTCGGAATGGCCCTGCCCGCGCGGTTCCAGCACGTGGCGCAGCAGGAACATTCCCGTCAGCCGAAACCCGTCCTGCAGGTCCTGATCCGACCAGCCGTTCGGGCCGCCTTCGCCGTGGCGCAGGAACGGCGGCAGCCGCAGCAGCCGGTCGCGCCAGGGATCGCCGGCCTGCCGCGACACCGCGCCGCCGGATTTCGGCGAGACGTAGATCAGGTCGGTGGTCTCGCCGGTCGCGGCGCAATTTTCCAGATCGAGCCCGAATCCGAGTTCGGCCAGCATCGCCAGTTCGAACTTCACCAGATGAACCGCGGCTTCGCCGATATCATCGAAATCATCGAGGGTGCGGTCGAGCATGTCGTAGATATCTTGATGCGGATCGCGCTCGGGCAACAGCCGCGCCAGCGAAGCCAGATGTGTCACGCCATATACCGCGTGTGACGACGCCAAAACGGTAGCGGCGCGCAGCCGCGTGCCCTCGATCGCGTAATAGCCGAGATGCTCGTCGAGCCGCGCCCGCCACACCGCGCGCACGCTGTTGCCGGGCTGCAGCAAAGGGCGCATCCGCGAACCGGTCCCACCGCGCACCAGGCCGAGGTGGCGGCCATGGCCGCGCGTCAGGAGTTCGACGATGGCGCTGGATTCGCCATGCCGCCGCACCCCCAGCACGATGCCTTCGTCAGTCCATTCCATGAAGTAGAGCTTACAGGATTCCGTTGATGGGCGCAGCCATCTCACCACCGTCATTCCGGGGCGCGCCACTGGGTGCGAACCTCAGATGTGCAATCGCACGTCGGGGAAATCTCGAGGATTCCAGGTTCGATGCATTGCATCGCCCGGAATGACCGGGGGCGAAAACTTTTCACCCGTTGAACCAGCCTTGCGCGTCGCCGGTGAAAGAAAAATACAGCCCGGCAGCCGTCAAGGCACATGAAACGGTTTCGATACAGCTATCGAGCTGCAAGCCGCCGTCGCCGATGACCTGCACTAGCGAATAAATGGATAGCACCAAGGCGGCGACCAGCACCCAGCGCGGCCAACTCTTTCGCCGCTGCGCCGCCAGCCAAACGAAGTAGACCAGCAGCAGGATCAGGCAGGCCGATATCAGGGTCGCGACCGTGATCATCGATTCCGTCATCTCCTCGCTCGGCGTACGATCCTGGAACGCGACCGACAGCGCATCGAGCGTGAGCGACAGATACAGCAGCACTTCAAACCACAACACGTTCTTGGGTACGTTCATCGGACGCCGGTTATTCCTTGGGGAATTCAAGTCCCATT
Source organism: Bradyrhizobium sp. (assembly GCA_028290305.1). Next base: position 5,510 of record JAQGKC010000316.1, on the reverse strand, counting down.
TCACGGTAGCGGTTGGGATCGTCGCCCCAGTTTTCGCGCACCTTCACGAACAAGAACAGATGCACGGGCACACCGATAATCTCGGCCAGTTCTTTTCGCGAATCCGCGCCGATCGACTTGATGGTGGCGCCGCCTTTGCCGAGCACGATCTTGCGCTGGCTTTCGCGCTCGACAAAAATCGTTTGCTCGATGCGGATGGATTTGTCCTTGCGCTCGGTCCAACTGTCGGTCTCGACGGTGGACTGATACGGCAGTTCCTGATGCAGCTGACGGAAGATTTTTTCCCGGGTGATTTCAGCAGCCAGATGCCGCATCGGCGCGTCCGACATCTGGTCTTCGGGATAATGAAACGGCCCCGCCGGCACCATCTCCGCGAGGGTATGGCGGAGGTCGTCAACGCCATCGCCCGACAATGCCGAGACCATGAAGGTCCTTGCGAAATTCAGGCGGTCGTTGGCGGCCTTGGCCAGCGCCAGCAGTTTCTCGCGCGGTACCAGATCGATCTTGTTCAGCACCAGGATTTTCTCGTGGTGAACAGTCGCCACCTTGGTCAGGATCGCGTCGGCTTCCTCATCGAGGCCTTCGCGCGCGTCGAGCAGCACGCAGACCAGATCGGCGTCATGCGCCCCGCTCCATGCCGTCGACACCATGGCGCGATCGAGCCTGCGCTTGGGCAGGAATATCCCGGGCGTATCGACCAGAATGATCTGCGCGTTGTTTTCGATCACGATGCCACGGATCAGCGCGCGGGTGGTCTGCACCTTGCGCGAGACGATCGTGACCTTGGAGCCGACCAGGGCGTTGACCAGCGTGGACTTGCCGACATTTGGAGCGCCGATCAGCGCGACAAAGCCGCAGCGCGTCGCTGCCGGCGGGGCATCGTCGGAGGTTTCATCCATCATTGTTGCCGCCACCAACGCCTTCTCGTTCAATCATCACGGACGCGGCGACCTTTTCGGCGGCGCGCTTGCTGCCGCCGACGCCTTCGGCCGGATCGAGACCCGGCAGATCCACGGCAACGCGGAACTGCGGATCGTGATGCGGCCCGGTGCGCTCGATCTCGCGATAGACCGGTGTCGGCAGACCCTTGCCCTGCGCCCATTCTTGCAGCACCGTCTTGGGATCGCGCAGCGGCCGCCGCGGCTTGCGCATCCGCTCGGTCCAGTTTCGTTCGACGAACTGCGCCGCGGCGCTGTAGCCGCCATCGAGAAACACCGCACCGATCACCGCCTCGCAGATGTCGCCGAGCACGGATTTGCGCAAGCGCGCGCCCGCCCCCGCGCCGACCGCGCCAAGCTTGATGTCGTCAAGCAGACCGAGCGACTTCGCCACGTCAGCGCAACTCTCCTTGCGTACGAGATCGGCGAGCCGCTTCGACAGTTCGCCTTCGTCGGCCTCCGGGAACGCGCGATACAGCATGTCCGACACGATCAGCCCGAGTACATGATCGCCGAGGAATTCGAGACGCTGGTAACTGTCGCCTCGCTTGCGCGCGGATTTCAGCGCGGAGACGTGGGTAAAGGCCGTCGCCAGCAAAGTGGGATCGGCGAACTTATGCCCGATGCGCGCCTCGATCGCCGCGGTGGCGGCCTTGGCGCTGATCTTGCCGCGCTTTTTCTTCGCCGCCGCGACTTCGCGGCCAGCGTCGGGCTGAGGGCTCGCTTCGCCTGACGCCGATGATGTCTGGATATCAGGTGATTCGTCGTTCATCGCACAATTGAGAATATGCGATTCCAGCGCACCGCAGTGGGCCAGCGCCAGAACATCCAGGCGTGTTCGCCTTCGGCAATGGAGAAGAAGATCATCTGGGCGCGGCCGATCAGATTCTCGAACGGCACATAGCCCACAGCCGACAGCACGCGGCTGTCGGTCGAGTTGTCCCGGTTGTCGCCCATCATGAAGAAATTGCCTGGCGGCACGGTGTAGACGATGGTGTTGTCGTAGAAACCGTTGTCGACGCAATCCAGCGACTCATAGCTGACGCCGTTCGGCAGCGTCTCCTTCCAGCGCTTCACCCGCGCGGTAGCGTCGGACCCGCAAGGATCCTCACCGACGAAATCGCTGAGGCGCTCGCGCACCACCGGCTTGTCATTGATGTAGAGCAGCCCCTCCTTCATCTGGATGCGGTCGCCGGGCAACCCGATCACGCGCTTGATGTAGTCGGTGGAGTCATCCTTCGGCAGCCGGAACACCACGACATCGCCGCGCGCCGGCTCGGAACCGAATATGCGCCCCGAAAACAGCGGCGGCGACAGCGGGATCGAATAGTGGCTGTACCCGTAGGAATATTTCGAGACGAACAGGTAGTCGCCGACCAGAAGTGTTGCCTTCATCGATCCCGAGGGGATGTTGAAGGGCTGAAACAGGAAGGTGCGGATCACCAGGGCGATCAAGAGCGCATGAACGACGACGCGGATGGTTTCACCCAAGCCGCTTTCAGATTTTGTCCCGGAGGTCACGCTCATCGTCTTCCCAATTCCCGTCCCGATTCCCGCATGGCGGCAGACCATTTTCTCCACGCGAATCGCTCTTCGTTTCGCGTGGAGAAAACGGTCTTGATTCTGATGTTGAGAGCGAATTCCGGCGTAAACCTGAATTCGTTCCGGCTCGATCCCCCGCGGCGTTTTAGACGTTTGTTCGCAGCCGCGCAATCAATGGCCGCATCAAAACTTGCTAATCCATTGACTAATCTAAGATTTTTAGTTTGGTGGCGGGCCGCCGGACACCACTGCTCCGGCGCATCACGGTTTGAGAGGATTGACCGCCGAAATTATGACAAAGGCCTGCGCCAACGGCCAGTCATCGGTAATGCTGAGGTCGATCCGCGCTTCATGATCCGGCGGCATCAGCGCCTCGAGCCGGGCCAGCGCGCCGCCCGTCAGTTGCATGGTCGGACGGCCGCTCGGCAGGTTCACCACCCCCATATCCCGCCACCAGACGCCCCGCCGGATTCCGGTACCAAGCGCCTTCGAACAGGCCTCCTTGGCGGCAAACCGTTTGGCGTAGGTCGCCACCACCATTTTCTCGTTTTTGGCGCGGCGCTCGGCCCTGGCGCGTTCGGCTTCGGTGAAAATGCGGTCGAGAAAGCGGTCACCATGACGCTCGATGACCTTGGCGACGCGGCGGATATCGATCAGGTCGGAGCCGACGCCAATGATCATGGCTTGCTCGCAGGATTTGGGCTCTTGAGCTTTTTGCGTCCGCGATCCATCGCGGCCCGCATCGCGCGAACCGTCTCACCGAGGCCGACGAACAGCGCCTCCCCGATCATGTAGTAACCGATGTTCAGTTCGGCGATCTCGGGCAAGCCCGCGATCTGCTCCGCGGTCGCATAATCGAGGCCGTGGCCGGCATGGACCTCCAGGCCGGCGGAACGCGCAAGCGCAGCTCCGGCGACGATCCGCTGCCATTCCGCTTCCGCCTTGGCCGCATGGCCGTCGACGACGGCGTCGCACCAGGCGCCGGTGTGGATTTCGATGACCGGCGCACGCAGCTTGGCGGCCATTTCGATCTGCCGCGGATCGGCTGCGATGAACAGCGACACCCGCACGCCCGCATCGTTCAGCCGCGCGATGAATGGCTTAAGCGTGTTATGCTGTCCGACCACGTCGAGGCCGCCCTCGGTGGTGAGTTCTTCGCGGCGTTCCGGCACAAGGCACACCGCATGAGGCTTGGTCGCAAGCGCTATACCCAGCATGTCCGGGGTCGCGGCCATCTCGAAATTCAGCGGTTTTGAGATTTCCGCCTTCAGCCGCGCCATGTCGTCGTCGCGGATGTGGCGGCGGTCCTCGCGCAGATGCGCGGTGATGCCGTCGGCGCCCGCCTCGATCGCGGCTAGCGCGGCGCGCACCGGATCGGGATTGCGGCCCGCCCTCGCGTTGCGAAGGGTGGCGACGTGATCGACATTGACTCCGAGACGCAGCGCAGGAGTGGGCATGCGGGACTCACCGAAGAGAGAAGATTCCTGGAGATGATTAGCCGAACTTCCCGGGGCGTCCAGCTTTATCCATTGACGCGTTCGACCCGCGCAACCACCGCCTTGGCGCGCAACTGGGCGATAATAGCGCTGAGATGCTTCATGTCATAGACCTCAAGATCGATGGTGAGCTCGGTGAAGTCCGGCGAGCGCCTGGACATGCTGATATTGTCGATATTGCCGTCGTGCTCGGCGATCACGGTGGCGACCTGGGCGAGGCTGCCGGGCTCGTTGACGTTGTCGACCATGATCCGCGCCGGAAAACGTTGCGGCGTCGTCTCGTCGACATCCCAGCGCACGTCGAGCCAGCGCTCCGGCTCCTCCTCGAAATCCTTCAGCGCCGGCGACTGGATCGGGTAGATCGTGATGCCCTCCCCCGGCGAGACGATGCCGACGATGCGGTCGCCCGGCACCGCACCGCCGTTCGGCGCGAACTTGACCGGCAAATCGGAATTGATGCCGCGGATCGGAATGGCGGACGGACTGCGCGCCGGGTCGGGCGGCGATTTCAGCTTCAGCTTGTCCGCGAGGCTCTTTTTCGCGCCGAACCGCCCGATGCGCTCTTCCTTGTAGTCGGGATACATCGCTCGCGCGACGTCGGAGGCTTTCATTTCGCCGCGCCCGACCGCTGCCATCACATCGTCGATCGAGACGCGCGCCAGCCGCGGCAGCGCGCCCTTGAGCTTGTCGTCGGCGTATTCGATCTTTGCGCGCACGAACAGCCGCTCGACGATGCGGCGCCCGAGGCCGGCATATTGATCGCGCACCGCCGTTCGCGTCGCGCGCCGGATCGCCGCCCGCGCCTTGCCGGTGACGGCCAGCGATTCCCAGGCCGATGGCGGCGCCGACTGGGCCTCCGAGGTCAAAACCTCCACCTCGTCGCCGTTCTGCAGCTCGGACGACAATGGCGCAAACTTGCCGTTGATCTTGCAGCCGACCGCGCTGTTGCCGACGTCGGTATGCACGGCATAGGCGAAGTCGATCACGTTGGCCTGGCGCGGCAGCGCGATCAGCTTCCCCTTCGGGGTGAAGCAGAACACCTGATCGTGAAACAGCTCCAGCGTGGTATGCTCGAGGAACTCTTCCGGGTTGGCGCTGTCGGACAGGATCCCGATGGTGTGGCGCAGCCAGGCAAAGGCGTTGGATTCCCGCTTCAGGAGCTCGGTCGGCGAACCGACGCCATCCTTGTAGAAAGCGTGCGCGGCGATGCCCAGTTCCGCGATCTGGTCCATCTCCTCGGTGCGGATCTGCAGTTCGACGCGCTGGTTGCCGGGGCCGATCACGGTGGTGTGGATCGAACGATAATCGTTCTGCTTCGGCGTCGAGATGTAATCCTTGAAGCGGCAGGGCACCACCGGCCAGGTGGTATGCACCACGCCGAGCGCGCTGTAGCAGGATGCCACGTCCTCCATCACCACCCGGATGCCTATGATATCTGACTATTGCTCGAAGGCGACCGACTTGCGATCCTTTTTGGTCCAGTTCGAAAACGTCCGCTTGCGCCGGCCATAGACATGCGCGGTCACGCCGTTCT
>JAQGKC010000241.1 GCA_028290305.1 Bradyrhizobium sp. | reverse complement strand
CCGCCATGCCACTCTCATCATCCAGATTCGTTTTGCGGTCTGTCGCCATTGCCGCGCTGCTGCTCGCCCCAACTCTGTCAAGCGCCCAGACCGTGACGTCTGAACGGCCCGCCACCTTCACCCTGGCCAACGGCATGAACGTGGTGGTGATCCCCGATCACCGCACCCCGGTGGTCACCCAGATGGTCTGGTACAAGGTCGGCTCGGCCGACGAGACCCCGGGCAAATCCGGCCTCGCGCACTTCCTCGAACACCTGATGTTCAAGGGCACCGCCAAACATCCGGCGGGCGAATTCTCCCAGACCGTTCAGCGCGTCGGCGGCAGCGAGAACGCGTTCACCTCCACCGACTACACCGGCTACTACCAGCGCGTCACCAAAGACCAGCTTGGCAAAATGATGGAGTTCGAAGCCGATCGCATGACCGGCCTGATCCTCAAGGACGAGAACGTGCTGCCGGAGCGCGACGTCGTGCTCGAAGAATACAACATGCGGGTCGCCAATAATCCGGAAGCACGGCTGACCGAGCAGATCATGGCCGCGTTGTATCTCAACCATCCCTATGGCCGCCCGGTGATCGGCTGGCACCACGAAATCGAAAAACTCAATCGCGAGGATGCGCTGGCGTTCTACAAACGGTTCGATGCGCCGAACAACGCCACGCTGGTGATCGCCGGCGACGTCGACGCCAAGGATGTCCGCCCAATGGCGGAGCGGACGTTCGGCGAGGTCCCGGCGCAGCCCGCTATACCGGCGCGGCGTATTCGGCCGCAGGAGCCGACGCCGGTCGCGCCGCGCACCGTGACGCTGTCCGATCCGCGCGTCGAACAGCCCAGCGTGCGGCGCTATTATCTCGTGCCGTCCGCCACCACCGCGGCCGCCGGGGAAAGTGCGGCGCTCGACGTGCTCGCGCAGTTGATGGGCAGCGGCAGCAATTCCTACCTTTACCGCGCGCTGGTGGTCGACCAGCCGCTCGCGGTCAGCGCCAGCGCCGGATATCAGGGCACCGCGCTCGACCCGACGCAATTCATGATCTCGGTCTCGCCGAAACCCGGCGTCGAGTTCGCGCAGGTCGAGCAGGTAATCGACCGCGTGATATCAGACATCGGACAAAACACGGTTCGCGCCGAGGATCTCGAGCGCGTCAAAACCCAACTGATCGCCGAGGCCATCTACGCCCAGGACAATCAGGCAACACTGGCGCGCTGGTACGGCGGCGCGCTTACCACCGGTTTGAGCATCGAGGATATCAGGAGCTGGCCGGATCGCATTCGCGCGGTCACGGCCGAACAGGTCCGCGAGGCCGCGCAAAAATGGCTCGACAAGAAGCGATCGGTGACCGGATATCTGATCAAGGATGCCGCGCCGAAACGCGAGGAGAAGCGTTCGTGACTTATTCCTGGATTTGCACGCGGCGCATCGCACTCATCTTTGGCGCCTGCCTCGCGATGGCGCCGTTGGCGTCGACGCCATCACACGCCGCGGCAAAGATCCAGCATCTGGTTTCGCCCGGCGGCATCGAGGCCTGGTTCGTGCAGGACGCCACCGTACCGTTGATCGCTATGGAATATGCCTTTGGCGGCGGCGCGACCCAGGACCCGGCGGATAAGCCCGGCGTCGGCAACCTGGTTGCCGATTTGCTCGACGAAGGCTCGGGCGACCTCGATTCCAAGACGTTCCACGAACGGCTCGATCGCCGTGCCATCGAGTTGAGCTTCAATTCGACGCGGGATTATTTCCGTGGTTCGCTGCGCATGCTCAAGGATACCCGCGATGAGGCTTTCGATCTGCTTCGGATGTCGCTGACATCGCCGCATTTCGACAGCGCCGATGTCGAGCGCATTCGCGCCCAGGTCATTTCCGGCCTGCGCAGCGACAGCTCCAATCCGTCGGCGCTGGCCAGCCGCAAGTTCCTGCAAATCGCCTTTGGCGATCACCCCTACGGCCGGCCCTCCGACGGCACGCTGGAAAGCGTGCCGAAAATCGATGTCGCCGACCTGAAGAATTATGTCAGCCACGTGCTGGCCAAGGACACGCTTCGGATCGCTGTGGTTGGCGATGTCGATGCCGACACGCTCGGCAAATTGCTTGACCGGACGTTCGGCGGATTGCCGGCCAAAGCGGACCTTACGCCGGTCGCCGACATCGAAGCCGCCAAGCCGCCGCAGCGTGCGTTCATTCCGCTCGACGTGCCGCAGACCGTGGTGACGTTCGGCGGCCCCGGCATCAAGCGCCACGATCCGAATTTCATGGCCGGCTATGTCGTGAACCACATTCTCGGCGGCGGAACACTGTCGTCGCGGCTCTACCACGAGGTCCGCGAGAAACGCGGCCTTGCCTATTCGGTCTATGAAGCGCTGCTGTGGATGGATCACTCCGCGCTGTTCGTCGGAAATACCGGAACCCGCGCCGACCGCGCTGGCGACACCGTCGAGGCCATCAACAAGGAAATCCGCCGCATGGCCGAAGATGGCCCGACCCAGCAGGAGCTGGATGAGGCCAAGTCCTATCTCAAGGGCTCGCAGATGCTGGCGCTGGACACCTCATCGAAACTGGCGTCGGCGTTGTTGCAGTACCAATTGGATAAGCTTCCGATTGACTACATCGAGAAACGCAACGCCATCGTCGATGCCGTGACCCTCGATGACGCCAAGAACGCCGCCAGGCGGCTGTGGGGGCAAGGCCTGCTCACAGTCATCGTCGGCCGCGCCCCGCAAGCCGCCGCACAGCCGGCGGCCGCGGTGCCGCCGCCCACGGCGAACTAGACCCGCACCCCTTGGGGGGCCCGCCCCATGGACCCCGGATCAGCAGCGCACCACGCCGCAAGAGCGGCGCGTTGCGCAGCATCCGGGGAACACATCCGTCCTTCAGTCTCGCTAGCAAAACCTCTATCTTTCCAGAACCCGATTCCCGCCAGGGATCATCCCGGCTTCCGGTGACGCCATGCTGCGGATATCCCGCGACCTTACGATTGACGAGAACGAGATCGAGATCGGCTTCGTGCGCGCCTCGGGTCCGGGCGGACAGAACGTCAACAAGCTGTCGACCGCCGCGCAATTGCGTTTCGATACGCGCCGGATAACGCTGGCGGCGGATGCCGCGGCGCGGCTCAACCGGCTCGCTGGCCAGCGCATGACCAAGGACGGCGTGATCGTGATCCATGCGCAGCGTTTCCGCACCCAGGAGCGCAACCGCGCCGATGCCATCGACCGGCTGGTCGAACTGCTGCGCGAGGCTTTGGTGCGACCGACGCCGCGGCGCCCGACCAAGCCGACGCTGGGCTCGAAACAACGCCGGCTGGAAGGCAAAAAGCGCCGCAGCGACGTCAAGGCGAAACGCGGCTCAGCCGGATACGACGACTGAGGCTGCGCGCGGCAACGTTTGCAGCGTTAATGTCTTTTGTTCGACCATAAACAGCCCGCTACTACCACCGCTTGTTCGCGACGAACTAAGCTCGGGTCGCGCCAACGGTGATGTCCATGAGAAAGCGACGTGCGATACTCGTCATAGGGCTGGGATTTTGCAGCGCGATATCGACTGTCGATGCCGCCTTGGCGCAAATATCCTTGCCTGCGGCAAAGCCACCCGATGGCGCGGCGCTTTTCAAACAGCAATGCGCCACGTGTCACACAACCAGTCTCTCCGACGCTCCCCGGCAGGGACCGGCGCTGGTCCAGATCGTCGGCCGACAGGCCGGCAAGGCCGAAGGCTTCCATTATTCGCCAGGTCTGGCGCAGGCCGGTTTCACCTGGGACGAGGACCGGCTCGACGCGTGGCTGACGGATCCGCAGGCCGTCATTCCCGGCGCCATGATGCCGTACCGCCAGGCCAAGGCTGAAACGCGCGCCGCCATCATCACCTATCTCAAGGGATTGAACTGAATGGCAAAGCCGGTTCACTCGATGATCCGCGTTCTCGATGAAGCCAAGTCGCTCGATTTCTACGCCCGTGCGTTTGACCTGCAGATCGCCGATCGTCTTGTGTTTCCAGACTTCGCACTGATTTATTTACGCCACGCATCGTCGCCGTTCGAAGTCGAACTGACTGTGAATTTCGGGCGCAAGGAGCCTTACATCCCAGGCGACGGATACGGCCATCTCGCCGTCGTCGTCGACAATCTCGATGCCGAGCACGCCAGATTCGAACAAGAGAAATTGTCGCCCGGGCCACTGCGCGATTTCAAGCATGACGGCGCGACGCTCGCGCGCTTTTTCTTCGTGTCCGATCCCGACGGCTACAAGATCGAGGTGATCCAGAAAGGTGGCCGCTTCGGTTAACAAAAAATGTTCAATGGAGGATAGCCCATGAGAGAAGTTGATCGTCGAGGCAAATACAGCCGCCGAATCTTTCTGCAGGGAGCTGCGACCGCGGTTCCGATCGCAGCCATTGCGGCGAATACCGGGATCGGCATCGAGGATGCGTGGGCCGCTGACGCGACCACGCTGACGCCCCCGACATTGAAGACCCTCGTGAAAGTTGCGCGCGACATCTATCCGCACGACTTCCTGGTCGACAGTTACTACATCACGGCGATCAAGCCGTGGGACGGAAAGGCGGCAAAGGACCCGGCCGTCAAGGCGATGCTCGAAGACGGCGTCCGCCGTCTCGATCAGGACGCGCAGGACCGGCACAAGGTCGCTTACGTCCAAGTCCCCTGGGAAGCCGACCGGGTCGTGTTGCTACAGGGAATCGAGCAGACCGATTTCTTCAAGAAGGTTCGCTCCGATCTTGTTGTCTCTCTCTACAACCAGGAAGAGCTGTGGCCGAAGTTCGGCTACGAGGGCTCATCCGCCGAGCATGGTGGCTACATCAAGCGCGGTTTCAACGACATCGATTGGCTGCCGAAAGTCTGAAGGCTTCGAGCAAATTCGGTTGGGAGGACACATCATGGCGAAATTTGATCTGAACGACGATGGCGTGGTCGTAATTGTCGGTTCCGGCGCCGGCGGCGGCACGTTGGGTAATGAACTGGCTCAGAAGGGTGTCAAGGTGGTGATCCTTGAGGCCGGACCGCGCACCGAGCTGCAGGACTTCATCAACAACGAATGGGAAAGCTTCACGCAGCTGGCGTGGACGGACATGCGAACGACATCCGGCAACTGGCGCGTCGCCAGGGATTTCGCCAACCTGCCCGCGTGGATCGTCAAATCGGTCGGCGGATCGACGGTGCATTGGGCCGGCGCGTCATTGCGGTTCGACGAGCATGAATTCAAGGTCCGCAGCACCTATGGCAGCGTACCGGGAGCCAATCTGCTCGATTGGCCGATCACACTGGCCGAAATGGAGCCATGGTACGCCAAGGCCGAAAACAAGATGGGCGTCACCCGCACCAACAACATTCCGGGATTGCCGGGCAACAACAACTTCAAGGTGATGGAAGCCGGCGCCAAGAAGCTCGGCTACAAGGAAGTCCACACCGGGCGGATGGCGATCAACAGCGAACCACGTGACGGCCGCGGCTCATGCCAGCAGATCGGATTTTGTTTCCAGGGCTGCAAATCCGGCGCGAAATGGTCGACACTCTACGCAGAGATCCCGAAGGGCGAAGCGACCGGCAACCTTGAAGTTCGTCCCGGCAGCATGGCGCTCAAGATCGAGCACGATGCATCGGGCAAGGTCACAGGCGTCGTCTATGCCGACGAAGCTGGAGCGACGCAGCGCCAGAAGGCGCGCATTGTTGCAGTCGCCGGCAACTCGATCGAGAGCCCCCGGCTTTTGCTCAACAGTGCGTCCAGCATGTTCCCCGACGGCCTTGCCAACAGCTCCGGCCAGGTCGGCCGCAACTACATGCGTCACATGACCGGCAGCGTCTATGCCGTTTTCGACAAGTCGGTTCACATGTATCGCGGCACCACCATGGCCGGCATCATCCGTGACGAGGCACGGCACAATCCGTCCCGCGGCTTCATGGGCGGCTATGAAATGGAGACGCTGTCGCTCGGTTTGCCGTTCATGGCCGCGTTCCTCAATCCCGGCGCATGGGGACGCCCGTTCACCGCAGCGATGGAAGGGTATCCGCGCATGGCGGGGATGTGGCTGGTCGGCGAGGATATGCCGCAAGAAACCAACCGCGTGACGCTCGATCCGAAAGCAAAGGACAAATTCGGCTTGCCGGTTGCCAGCGTCCATTACGACGATCACCCCAACGACCTCGCAATGCGCGATCACGCCTATAAGCAAGGCTCTGCAGTGTACGAAGCGGTTGGCGCGACTGTGACCTATCCGACCACGCCCTATCCCAGCACCCATAATATGGGCACCAACCGGATGAGCGCGAAAGCAAGGGACGGTGTCGTGAACAAATTCGGCCAGACCCACGATGTCAAAAACTTGTTCGTCTCGGATGGCAGCCAGTTCACCAGCGGCGCGGCCTGCAATCCGACGCTCACGATCGTGGCGCTCGCGGTCAGACAGGCGGATCATATCGCCGGCGCCATGCAGCGAAAGGAAATCTAGTTGCGATGCCACATGGTCGCATCGATCGAGGCTAAACCAGTTCCAGTTATCGGTTCTGATTGAATTAGAACCGATAGCCTGGTCTTTTGTTTTGACGCGTTTTCTTCACGCGAACCGGTATCCACTTCGCTCGAAAACGCTCTGGTGGCGAGACTACTCGGCTGCGACGAGCCTTGGTGCGGTGCCCTCAAGAAAACCGGGCATGACCGCTGTGGCTTTGGATCGATAGATCAGGCACGAACAGCGCAGCAGCGAAGCGAAATTATGCACCTCGCCGCAATGATCGAGCACCTCGCTGTGGAGACGGGTGAGGAATTTCGCGAGACTCATATCCTGCTGGCTCGCGATTTCTTCAAGCGTATCCCAGAATGCCATCTCCAGCCGGATCGATGTGCAATGGCCATCGATGCGAAGCGACCTGGTCTGCGATTCATAGTCCCGTTGAGGCTGGTGAGCGAACAGCTGGCACATAAGATATCCTCCCGATCTTATTTATAGCTTTTCTAAACGATATACCCGGTCGGTACAGGCCACAACGTTCCCGTCACAGGCCCGCACGACGCAAACCGGGATAACGGGCTACCCATCCCTTTGCCCAGACAAGCTTTTTGGGGTGCCTATTTCTTTGGATCGCGGGAATCAGCGCTGTCGGGGTGCTCATCCCAGTGTTCGTCACCGGAGGCCCAGAAAAAGCCCCGGCCGCCGCGCGACCGGAGCTTTTGGTTTTTGAAGAAGGAACCTGTCGAAGGATTGGCGTGCTAGTAGCGTTTGCCCCCCGCTGCGGGATCGCCAGCCGCACCGGCGGTGCCCTTAGGCGCTCCCTTGGCGGCCCCCACGGTGCCCTTCGAGCCGGCCTTCGCGTTGACACCGGCCTTTTCTCCGGCCGCCCCCGGCTGTGCATTGAACTCCTCATCGCCGCTGCCCGACGTCCCGCCCTGCATATTGCTCCTGCCCTGCGTGCCGCCGCGGATCTGGGTGTCCGACGAGGTGCCTTGCGCCAACACGGGTCCAGCAAGCAAGGCTGACATTGCAAAGGCGATCGCTGAGGTTTTCACTAACTTCATCCACTTCTCCCAATTTTGATTCGCGATGAGCGGTTCGGCGATTCCATGCGCCGTCCGCCTGTACCGGACCTGCCCATCGCACCGACCAAACGTGTCGCGAACGGCGCATTCGCCATGCAAGCTGCGTCGTGTGGTCATCGTGCAGGGATTTCGGGGTAATTTCACGAAACCTTGGCCACGGACTGACCCAATATGCGGCGGCCTGAAACCCCGACGCGGCGCACTTCACGAAAATTCCGCGAAAAGACCTTTTTGATGCATGCATTTGGGTCGGCAGCCGCTTAAAATTGGGGGTCAGCCTCGAATCGACCTGAGAATTTATGCCCGTTCGCCAACTCCCCGAACAAGTCGTCAATCGCATCGCCGCCGGCGAAGTGGTCGAGCGTCCCGCGAGCGTGGTCAAGGAACTGGTAGAGAACGCCATCGATGCCGGCGCCAGCCGAATCGACGTCTTCACCGATGGCGGCGGCCGGCGGCGGATCGGCATTACCGACGATGGCGGCGGCATGACCCATGGCGATCTGGCGCTGGCCGTGGATCGCCATGCCACCTCCAAGCTCGACGACGAGGATCTCTTGCATATCCGCACGCTGGGGTTTCGCGGCGAGGCGCTGCCTTCGATCGGCGCAGTGGCGAAGCTCGGCATCACCACCCGCCACGCCACCGAGCCGCATGCCTGGTCGCTGTCCGTCGAGGGCGGCGAGAAATCGGCGATCATGCCGGCGGCGTTGTCGCAAGGCACCCGCGTCGAGGTCAGCGATCTGTTTTACGCAACGCCGGCACGGCTGAAATTTCTCAAGACCGACCGCACCGAAGCCGAAGCGATCCGCGAGGTGGTCCGCCGCCTCGCGATGGCACGGCCCGATGTCGCCTTCACGCTGGCCGGCGAGGAACGCGCGCCCGTCACCTGGGCCGCCGCGCTGCCCGGCGCGCCGGGCCGGCTGACCCGGCTCGGCGATATCCTGGGGGCGGATTTTCGTGGCAGCGCCATCGAAGTGCGTTCGGAGCACGAAGGCGTTGTGGTCGAGGGCTTTGCTGCGGCGCCGTCGCTGACCCGCGCCAATGCGCTCGGACAATATCTGTTCGTCAACGGTCGGCCGGTACGCGACAAGCTGATCATCGGCGCGGTGCGCGCAGCCTATTCCGACTATCTGCCGCGCGACCGCCATCCCGTCGTGGCGCTGTTCGTCACGCTGGACCCGCAAGAGGTCGATGCCAATGTGCATCCGGCCAAGACTGAAGTGCGCTTCCGCAATGCCGGCCTGGTCCGCGCGCTGATCGTGCACGCGCTAAAAGATGGCCTTGCCCGCGAAGGCAAGCGCACCGCGGCCAACAGCGACGGCGCGGCCATCGCCTCGTTCCGTCCTTCGTTTACGCCGCGCACCAATTGGGACTGGCGGCGCTCGCCGGCCTATCCGGTCGGACCGCTGCCGTCTTTCGACGGCCCGGCGGCGACGGCCTTTGCCGAACCCGGACAAGCCGCGTTCGATGTCGGCACGCCCACCGCGGATGTGCGTTTCCAGGAAGCGGCATCTGCTGATCTGCTCGACCGCCCGCTCGGCGCGGCGCGGACGCAGATCCACGAGACCTATATCGTATCACAGACCCGCGACGGCCTGGTCGTGGTGGACCAGCACGCCGCCCATGAGCGCATCGTCTACGAAAAGCTCAAGGCGTCGCTGGCGAAGAACGGCGTGCAGCGGCAAATTCTTCTGATTCCGGAGATCGTCGAACTCGACGAGGCGACGGTAGAGAAACTCATCGCGCGCGCCGAGGAGCTGGCGTCGTTCGGGCTTTCGATTGAATCCTTTGGCCCTGGTGCGGTCGCGGTGCGCGAGACGCCGTCGCTGCTCGGCAAGACCAACGCGGCATCTTTGCTGCGCGATCTCGCCGAGCACATGGCGGAATGGGACGAGGCGCTGCCGCTGGAACGCCGCCTGATGCATGTCGCGGCCACCATGGCCTGCCACGGCTCAGTACGCGCCGGCCGCCGCCTCAAGCCGGAGGAAATGAACGCACTGTTGCGCGAGATGGAAGACACGCCGAATTCCGGCCAATGCAACCACGGCCGCCCGACCTATGTGGAATTGAAGCTTTCGGATATCGAGAAGCTGTTCGGGCGGAGGTGAGGTAACGTGCTTCCGCGCATGACGGTTTACGGTTGGGCAACTGCGCGCAAAAACGTAAACTCCGTGTCGTCATACGCGCGCCGCTCCAGCTCCTCAAAACCATCCGGCGTCGCAAACTCTGCCGCCTTGGCTTCTTCGACCACGAGCAGCGCACCCGGCTGCAGCCACCCGCCATCGCGCAACGAGCCCAACGCCTTCTCGGCTAGCTTTTTTGCGTAGGGCGGATCGAGAAACACCAGCGAGAACGGCTCCATCGGATGCGCCGGGCCGAGATCGCCGGCGTCGCGACGGTACACCTTTGTGACGCCGCCAAGTCCGAGTGCCTCCACGTTATTGCGCAACAGCGCCCGGGCTTCCGTGCCATTATCGACGAACAGCGCAAACGCGGCACCACGCGAGATCGCCTCGATGCCGAGCGCGCCGGTACCGGCAAACAAATCGAGCACCCGCGCGTCTGCAATCGGATTGTCATAGGCGTGGACGAGAATATTGAACACCGACTCGCGCAGCCGATCCGCGGTCGGACGAATGTCATGCAACGACGGCGATGCGAGATTGCGGCCCTTCAATCGCCCACCGACGACACGCATTAGCGTGCGATTCTCTGATATCGAAACGCCAGCGTCGGCGCTGCAGCAACGGAGGCGCGCTCCCTCTCCCGTGGGGAGAGGGTTGGGGTGAGGGGGTACGGTCTCTCGATAGGTCGTAACCCCTCACCCGGATCGCATCGGACAGCGCAAGAGCGCTGCCGAGGCGATCCGACCTCTCCCAATGGGAGAGGTGAAACCGAACTCACGACTAGCTTCAACCTCAAATCCATAGAATAACTCTTACTCGTCCCGCGGCTTCAGATCGCGCTTGCCGTGATAGCCGCGCTGCGGACGCCGTGGCGGACCGTAGCCACTGGCCTCGGCTTCATTGCGCGCGCGAGCTTCGTCGCTGCCGGTGCGTTGCACCAGCACGCGGCGGCCCTTGCGGTCGGCGATCAGGCCGCTCTTGCCGGCCGGCTTGAACGGCTTTTTTTCGCCTGCGGCATCGGCCTCTTCGTCCTCACCTCTCGCGTGAGGCTCGCCCTGCACGGGCCGTGTAAAATCCGCACCCGCCAAGACGGCGACCTTTTCGCCGAGCTGCTCGCGCAGCACACGGGTCTTGACCTCCTCGACCTCGCCTTCGGCGAGTTCGCCCAATTGAAACGGACCGTAGGACACCCGGATCAGCCGGTTCACTTCGAGACCGAGATGCGCCATCACGTTGCGGACTTCGCGGTTCTTGCCTTCGCGGATCGCAAACACCAGCCAGACATTGGCGCCCTGATCGCGCTCCAGCGTCGCATCGATCGGACCGTATTTGACGCCGTCGACTTCGACGCCCTTTTTCAGTTCATCGAGCTGCGCCTGCGTCACCTCGCCATGGGCACGGACGCGATAGCGCCGCAGCCAGCCGGTGTCGGGCAATTCGAGCGCGCGCGCCAGTCCGCCATCATTGGTCAGAAGCAGCAGACCTTCGGTGTTGAAATCGAGCCGGCCGATTGAGATCAGCCGCGGCAGGCCTTCCGGCAGATTGTCGAACACCGTCGGCCGTCCTTCCGGGTCGGCATGGGTGGTCATCAACCCGCGCGGCTTGTGAAACATGAACAGCCGCGTGCGCTCGCGCGGCGGCAACGGCTTGCCATCGACGGTGACGACGTCGTTGGCGGTGACATCGAGCGCTGGCGAATTGATCACGCGGCCGTTGACGGTGACGCGGCCCTGCACGATCCATTCCTCGGCGTCGCGGCGCGAGGCCAGCCCTGCCCGCGACACCACCTTGGCGATGCGCTCGCCGGATTTCTTTTCGCGCGGGGGACGCGGCGGACGGCGCTCGTCAGGTTTGCGCTCGCGATACTCGCCGCGGCCGCCGAACGCCGGGCGCTTGGCGAAAACCTTGCTGTCATCCTCGTTGTCGCGGCGTGGCCGCTCAAAGGATCGCGCATCGCTGCGCGGATGCTCCTGCCAGGAGGAGCCGCCTTCTCGTGGACGCTCAAACTTCGGACTGTCCTCGCGGGGACGATCGAACTTGGGCCGCTCGCGAAACGGGCGGTCACCTTGCGGGCGATCCTCGCGCGGACGCGAAAACCGTGGACGCTCGTCGCCGCTGCGGTCCTCACGCGGCTTGTCATAACGGGGTTTGTCAAAACTCCGGCCGCCATCGCGAGAGGGGCGAGAATTGCGGCCGGTGTGGTCGGGCGAACTTGCGTCGCGCTTCTGCCACGGTTTTGAATCGCCTCGATCTCCCGGGTCGCTCTTGCGATCCCGGTCACGGCTACCGAAATTCTTGCGCGGGCCGCGGTCTGGCGCGCCACGAGAAAACTTCTTGTCGCCGCCAAACTTTCTATCAGGACGATCACCACGAGGACGATCGCCATCCTTGCGAAAACCTTCGCCACGCGGTGCGTAGGGTCGCTTCTCACCACTATCCCGCGACGCATAAGGTTTCTTGTCGCCGAATTTCTTGTCGGAAAATCGCGCGGCCGGACGGGCATCGCCACGCGGCGCGCGATCATCGCGATTATAGTTCGGGCGATCGCCACGTGGGGTGTACGGACGCTTCTCACCGCCACGATCATCCCTGTTGAAGCGCGGCGGTCGCGGCGCGTCGCCATAATCACGGCGCGGAGCGTCGCCATCGCGATGTGGCGGAGCGCCTTCGCGTTTGCCGGCGTACGGTTTGCCCGAACCCGAATAGGGCTTCTTGCCATAGGATTTGGCGCCGTCGGACTTGCCGGCGTAAGGGCGCCGCTCGCCATCGCGCTTGTCACCATCGCTCTTGCCCGCAAAATCCTTGCCGGCGAAGCCACGCTTGGCGAATTTCTTCTCAGGCCCGCGGGCAGCGCCGGAGCGGCCTTTGCCGCCCGACGGCCGATCACGCCGGCCGCGGGAATCGTTGTCTTTATCGTTATCGCGGGGCATGAAAGGTCTCACTGTAGATGAAATGGCGATCAGGCTGATGCGGACGGTTGGAATGGCGACAACGCGCGCTCTTGGCTCGAGGCGCATTCTCACGCAAAACGGGTATCCACTTTTGCTGAAGACACATTCAGTACCAGACTTTTACGGGCGATACGAGGCATGAGCGCACCATCTTTCATGGATTTGGCCCTGAAAGCAGCCGAAAACGCCGGAAAATCCGGCGAAGTGCCGATCGGATGCGTCATCGTGCTTAACAACGAGGTCATCGCGGGGGCCGGAAACCGCACCTTGACCGACCGCGATCCGACCGCGCATGCCGAAATCCTTGCCATCCGGCAGGCCACCGATGTCGTCGGCAGCGAGCGGCTGATCGATTGCGACCTCTACGTCACGCTGGAACCGTGCACGATGTGCGCCGGCGCGATCTCGTTGGCGCGGATCCGACGGCTGTATTATGGCGCGGCTGATCCCAAGGGTGGCGCCGTGGAGTCAGGCGTGCGGTTCTTCGCCTCGCCGACCTGCCATCACGTCCCCGAAGTCTATTCGGCGGTCGGCGAGAGCGAAGCGGCAACGCTGCTGCAGGAATTTTTCAAGGCGCGGCGATAGAGGCGGCCTTTTCACGTCATTGCGAGCGAAGCGAAGCAATCCAGAGCCACATCCGAGGACTGGATTGCTTCGTCGCTACGCTCCTCGCAATGACGAAACTTGAGCTTGCGACGCCTTGAAAAACGCCAGCAACGCTTTCGCGGTCGCATCCGGATTTTCCTCGGTCAGGAAATGTCCGGAATCGATCGGCGCGCCCGATACGTTGGTCGCCCAGGTTTTCCAGGTGTCGAGCGGCGTGGCCGCGGCACGCGCGATGCCGACGTCGCCCCATAGCGCCAGCATCGGGATCGTAATCTTCTTTCCAGCGTCGTGATCTTTTTTGTCGATCTCGTAATCGGCATAGGCGCCGGCGCGATAATCCTCGCACATCGCATGCACCCTGGAGGGATCGCGGAACGGCGCGAGATAATGCTCCAGCGCGCGCGGGTCGATGGCGTCGAGATTTTTTGATTTGGTCTGGCTTGCCATCTTCTGCTTGAGGAAAAAATCCGGATTGCCGCCGATCAGCGTTTCCGGCAGCGGATAAGGCTGCGCCAGGAACGTCCAGTGATAGATTTTCAGCGCATAGAGACGATCCATCTTCTGCCAATAATCATAGGTCGGCAGAATATCCAGCACCGCAAGCTGCGACAGCCGGCCGGGATGATCGAGCGCGAGTCGATAGGCAACGCGGCCACCGCGATCATGCCCGGCGAGCGCGAAATGCACATAGCCGAGTTGTTCCATCACTTCCACCATCGTCTGCGCCATCGCGCGCTTGGTGTAGGGCGTATGATCCTTGTCGCTCTCCGGCATATCCGACCAGCCATAGCCCGGCAGGTCTGCGATGATCAGCGTGAACTTGTCCGCAAGCTGCGGCGCGACCTGGTGCCACATCACATGGGTCGACGAAAAGCCATGCAGCAGCAACAGCAGCGGCCCCTTGCCACCGACGCGGGCGAAGATGCGCCCGGATTTGGTGTTGATCCATTTGGAGTCGTAGCCGGGAAACAGGTCGGCGAGATCAGGCATGAGTCGGGTACTCCTTGGCGGTCCAAACCTGACGTCATCCGTGAAGCCAGGGATGACGATGGCTCGTGCTTTAAACTTTGTTTGTCGTTGCCGCTGGCTCGTCTCAGATATATGCCATCCTACAAGCCCAATCATCAAGAACCAGAACGAGGAAACCCCAATGTCGATCGATTTCGAAGTCCCCGCCGAAGCCAAGGCGATCCGCGAAAAAGTCCGCCAATGGGTGCGGGAAGAATGCATCCCCGCGGAAAAGGAACTGGACTCGAAGCCGCTCGACGAAGTGCTGGGCAAACTGCGGACCAAGGCGCGCGCGCAGGGACTATGGTGTCCGTTCATTCCCAAGGAATATGGCGGCATGGGCCTCGGCCCGCTCGCCAACGCGCTGGTGCAGATGGAGCTCGGCGAAAGTTCGCTTGGCGCGCTGTCGATGAACACGCAGGGGCCCGACGATGCGTCGATGATGACGATTCTTGCGCATGGCACGGACTATCAGAAGGAAAAATTCCTCAAACCCCTGCTCAACGGCGACAAGCGCATCTGCTTTTCAATGACCGAAAAGGCATCAGGCGCCGACGCCACCGGCATGCAGACCCGTGCCGACAAGGACGGCAATGCGAACTACATTCTCAATGGCGAGAAGTGGTTTTCCTCATCCGCCAGCGTTGCAGACATGGCGCTGGTGATGGCCAAGACCGATCCGGATGCGCCGCGCCACAAGCAGTTTTCAACCTTCATCGTGGAATTGCCGAACCCCGGCTACAAGATCAAGCGCAACGTCGCGAACATGGCAATAGAGGGCCCGCATGCGGACGTGCTCCACGGCGGCCATTCCGAAATCGAGATCAGGGATCTCAAGGTGCCCGCGGAAAATCTGCTGGGCGGCGAAGGCAATGGCTTCAACATGGGTCAGCACCGCCTGGCCTACGGCCGGTTGCGCCACGGCATGCACAACATCGCAAAAGCCCAGCGCGCGCTCGACATGGCGACCAAACGCGTGACGGAGCGTTCGACCTTCGGCGTGCTGCTCGCCGACCGCCAGGCCGTGCAGTTCATGCTGGCCGATTGCGCCAGCGAGCTCTACATGGCGCGGCTGATGCTGCTGCACATCGCCTACAAGGCCGAGAAAGGCATGGACCTGACGCAGGAAAACTCGATCGCCAAGGTGTTCCTGGCCCATATGGTCCACAAGGTGATCGATACCGCGATCCAGTTGCACGGCGCGCTCGGCTACAGCCAGGATACCGTCCTGGCCAAATGGTACACGCAGGTCCGCTCGCAGCGGCTGGTCGACGGCCCCGACGAAGTGCACAAATGGAAAGTCGGCCGCAACGTCATCAAGGCTTTTCGAAAGCACGGCACCACGGCGTCGGCCGCGGGTGGCGATTTGATTTGAAGAGCTGTTCTGACAGCATCATTCGTCATGGCCGGGCTTGTCCCGGCCATCCACGTCTTGGGACGGTGGAAGAAAGACGTGGATGCCCGGCACAAGGCCGGGCATGACGGCAAAATCAATCGTTCTTGTTTTCTCGCTCCCGCTCCACCGCCTGCCAGCCGATGTCGCGGCGGCAGAATCCGTCGGGCCATTGGATGCGGTCGGCAGCTTCGTAGGCGCGCTGCTGCGCCTCGGCGACCGATTTTCCCGACGCGCAGACGTTGAGCACGCGGCCGCCATTGGCGAGAATGTGCCCGTCCATCGATGTCGTGCCAGCATGGAATATCTCGACACCCTCGATTTTGGCGGCGTCATCGAGTCCTTCGATGCGGGTGCCCTTGGCATAGTCACCGGGATAGCCCTTCGCGGCCATCACCACCGTCAACGCGGATTCCGGATACCAGCGCAGATCAAAATTCTTCAACTGCCCGTCGCAGGACGCCAGCATGGCCGGCACGATATCCGACATCATCCGCAGCATCAGCACCTGGCATTCCGGATCGCCGAAGCGGACATTGTATTCGAACAGTTTCGGGCCGTCCGGCGTCAGCATCACGCCGGCATACAGCACGCCGCGAAACGGCGTGCCGCGCGCCTTCATGCCGGCCACCGTCGGAACAATGATCTTCGCCATGATCTCGGCGTGGATTTCCGGCGTCACGAACGGCGTCGGCGAATAGGCGCCCATGCCGCCGGTGTTTGGTCCCTGGTCGTGATCGAACACACGCTTGTGGTCTTGTGCGGAAGCAAGTGCGATCGCGGTCTCACCGTCGGACAACGCAAAAAAGCTGATCTCGCGGCCGGAGAGAAATTCCTCGATCACCACTTCGGCGCCGGCCGCGCCGAACGCCCCATCGAACATTCTGGCGATGGCGTCTTCGGCCTCGCCGAGCGTCTGCGCCACGACCACGCCCTTGCCCGCCGCAAGCCCGTCCGCCTTGACCACGATCGGCGCGCCGTGGGCGCGGACATAGGCCAGCGCATCGGCCGCATTGGTGAAGCGGCCATAGGCGCCGGTCGGAATGCCGAATTCGGTGCAGAGTGCCTTGGTGAACCCCTTGGATCCCTCAAGCTGCGAGGCCTGCTTGCTCGGCCCGAACGCCTTGATGCCGGCGCTGGCGAGATCATCGACGATCCCCGCCGCAAGCGGGGTTTCCGGGCCAACCACGACAAGATCCACCGCGTTGCGTTTGCAGAAATCGATCACCGCGGCATGGTCGGCGATATCGAGCGCCACGCACTCGGCCTCTCGCGCGATGCCGGCATTGCCCGGCGCGCACCAGAGCTTCGTCACCAAAGGCGACGCGGCGATCTTCCACGCCAAAGCGTGTTCGCGGCCGCCGGAACCGAGCAGAAGGATGTTCATAAGGACAGCTCGAAGAGAAAGGTAAGACCCGTGTCGGTCGCACAAATCTCCCTTTGCCTGCAAGGGGGGTCACCGTCATTCCGGACGGCGCGCCTGCGCCGATTCGGAATCCCGAGATTGTTTGGCGATAGCGCACCCTCAGGTCGAGATTCCGGGTTCGTGCTCCCGCGCGCCCCGGAATGACGGCAGAGAGCTAGGGCTGCCGCGCCGAGGCCGCGATGATTTCCTGCAGCGTCGCGACATGGCGGGCGAACGCGCCGCGCCCGGCGGCGGTGGCGGTCACCGTGGTCTGCGGTTTTTTGCCGACGAAAGCCTTTTCGACCGCCACGTAGCCGGCCTTCGCCAGCGTCTCGATATGGGCGCCGAGATTACCGTCGGTGGCGCCGGTCAGCTTTTTCAGCCGGGAGAATTCAAGTCCCACCCCGCCGGGCAACGCGTTCAGCGCGGCCATGATTTTCAGCCGCAGCGGCTGGTGGATGATGTCGTCGAGCTCAGCCATCGATCAGCTCCGGCGCATCCAGAGACCGCCCAGAATGAGCCCGCCGCCATTGACCACCGCCATCCACAGCGGGAACGCCTCGCCAATGTAGAAATAGCCGACCAGCGTCAACGCGGTGATCCCGACACCAATCGCGACAAAGGCATAGCCGAACCAGAGCCCTGCAATCGTATAGAACAGCATGAAATAAATCGGCCAGAACGCTCCCTGCTGGCGCGGCGTGAAATGACCGAGCACGTTCGAGCAGAAGTGCCCGAAAGCAAAGAACAACAGGAACGTCACCAACATCCGGACATCGAAGGTACGCACGCCCATGCGGGAATAGGTTAAAACGCTGATCGCAAACAGACCGACGACTCCCGCAATATCGACGGTGATCCAGATGTAACCGCCATAGCGCGGCGAGAGCCAGGTCGCGACATTGCCGGCGAACACCAGCACGCCCCACAGGACCATGATCAGGCTATTGAGATAGTAGATCCGTGACTGCCGGACGCGTTGGACGATGTCGTTGATCTCGGCCAGCGCCTCGGAGGCCTCTTTGCCGCCGATCATGATTGCCCCACTCCGCGCGTGGCGACGTCGTCGGCGATGGCCGACACTGCCTTCGGCACGGAGACAATGCCCATGTGATTGACGCCATCGATCAGCTTGACGTCGACGGAAGGCGCGACCCCATGGACTGCCTCCGCATATTTATCCGCGAGCATCATTTCGTCGTCGGCACCTGAGATAATTGTGAGTGGCTTGGTCGCGGCCGCGAGATCGGTGCGATAGCCCCGCGTGGCAAAATTGCGCATCAGCCGGTCGGAATAGACCGGCACCAGGATATTTTCCGAATTCGGCGGCACCGCAAAGGCGAGTGTCGGCAGCGCCTCGCAGCAATTGATGCCGATCTTGCGCAGCGCCAATAGTCCCAAAACGCGGGGCACGTCGGCG
Source organism: Bradyrhizobium sp. (assembly GCA_028290305.1). Next base: position 16,286 of record JAQGKC010000241.1, on the reverse strand, counting down.
CCGGCCCAGCCGCCGGAATGCGGCCGGTTGGTGGGAGCGTCATAGCCAAGATAGGGTGCCAGCAGCACGGTGCGGACGAACAGGCCCTGGATCGGCGAGCCCGCGACGCGAAGCGCGAAGCCGCCGCCGGCAGAGTGGCCGATCAGGGTCAACGGCAAGTCGGGCGCAGCCTTGCGGATGAAAGCGACGAAGTCGGCGAGATCATCCTCAAGCTGGCCCACATAGCCGATGTCGCCGCGCGTGCCGGAAGCGCCGTGGCCGCGAATATCGATCGCCCAGGTTTCCACGCCTCGCGCCGCCAGGGCCGCCGTCAGCGCGTGGTTGACGGTCCCAGTGGAGCCGGAGGAACCATGAATGAAAATCGCTCCGCGGCCGGTGATCGGGCCGTGAGCAGGGTAATGGCGGAAGCCGAGCATCGTGCCGTCGCGCGCCTGAAACCGCTCGACCGCAGGCAAGGTCGAGAAGTCGACGCCGTTACGAGACTCCGAGACGGAGCGCATTTCGGGAGGTCGCTCCAAGGGGGTAGCGACAAGCGCGGTGACTAGCAGCGCTACGGCGCCGACGGCGCAAAGGGACCATTTCAACAGGTTAAGCGTGCCTCGTATCAGCTTTATCGCCATGACTCGCCTCCTGGACAGATAAATGTAGAGTACTCTATAATACAGAGTATTTGATTGCACAAGGGCTGGATTGGCACTTGGGAGCGAAAGTCCCTACTTTGGACACCAACGCCGAATCGCTTGAGATGACCGCAGCCGAAGCCCTGATCAACGCGCCCGAATTCACCGTCTCCGAACTGTCCTCCGCGCTGAAACGGACGGTGGAGGACGCCTACGGGCATGTGCGGGTGCGCGGCGAGATTTCCGGTTTCCGCGGGCCGCACTCCTCCGGGCACTGCTATTTCGCGCTCAAGGACGAGAGCGCCAAGATCGAGGCCGTGATCTGGAAGGGCGTCCATGGCCGGATGCGGTTCAAGCCGCAGGAAGGCCTCGAAATCATCGCCACCGGCAAGCTCACGACCTATCCCGGCTCGTCGAAATACCAGATCGTGATCGAGGCGATCGAGCCCGCCGGCATCGGCGCGCTGATGGCGCTGATGGAAGAGCGCAAGCGCAAGCTCGGCGCCGAGGGCCTGTTCGACGAGGCGCGCAAGCAATTGCTGCCATGGCTGCCGGAAGTGATCGGCGTCGTCACCTCACCCACCGGCGCTGTGATTCGCGACATCCTGCATCGATTGGAAGACCGCTTTCCGCGCCGCGTGCTGGTGTGGCCGGTGCGGGTGCAGGGCGAAGGCTCGGCCGAACAGATCGCGGCCGCGATCCGCGGCTTCAACGCGCTGCCGGAGGGCGGCACAATTCCGCGGCCGGATCTGTTGATCGTCGCGCGCGGCGGCGGCTCGCTGGAGGATCTCTGGTCGTTCAACGAGGAGATCGTGGTCCGGGCCGCCGCCGACAGCATGATCCCGCTGATCTCGGCGGTCGGCCACGAGACCGACATCACGCTGATCGACTTCGCCGCCGACAAGCGCGCGCCGACCCCAACAGCCGCCGCCGAAATGGCGGTGCCGGTGCGCAGCGAGCTATTCGTCGAGGTTTCCACGCTGGCGCGGCGCGGGATGCTGTGCTGGCAGCGCGGACAAGAAGGCCGCCGCAACGAACTGCGCGCCGCGGCGCGCGCGCTGCCGGCCGCCAGTGAACTGCTCGCGATCCCGCGCCAGCGGCTGGATGGCGCTTCGGCCTCCCTGCCCCGCGCGCTGAAAGCCAACACCCACGCCCATTTCCGCCGCTTCGCAGGCACCAGCGCCCGTCTCACCGTGCGGGTGCTGCGGGGGCAGATCGCACAGGCCAGGCAGCGGCTGACCGCGTCAGGCGAGCGGATGATACATTCCGCGAGGTCGCTGTTGCGAATTCGCAGGGATCGCTATGCCGGGCTTGAGATCCGGCTGAAGGCTTCAAAGCTCTCCAACGCGAAGGCGCAGCGCCAGACCATCGCGCGCGATCGCGAACGGGCGCTGCGGCTGGCCGAGCGCGCCCGGCGCGCACTCGCGACCGCCATGCAGCGCCATCAGGCGCGTGTCGCACACAGCGGTCAGTTGCTGGCCGCGCTGTCGTACCGCAGCGTGCTGGCGCGCGGATTCGCTTTGGTGCGCGATGAACAGGGCCTCCCCGTGCACGCGGCAGCGGCGATCGGACCGGGTGCGCGGCTCGATCTTGAATTTGCCGATGGACACGTCGCGGCGACCGCGGACGCGGACCGGCCGGCGGCAACGGCTGCAGCGAAGCCCGTTGCAAGCGAGCCAAAGACGGCCGCGCCCAGGCGCGTCGTGAAACCGGTTGGTCAGGGAAGTCTGTTTTAGAAAGCTGCGCGCTTACCGCGCCAGCCATTCCGCGACGCGCTTTTGCGAATCGGCGCGCGCCTCCGGATCGGTGCCGAGATGCCCGCGCTCCGGCACGGCGGCATCCGAAATCCCGGCCATCGCATGAAGCGGCAAATTCGCGCGGTCGAAATCGTGATAGGCGCCGGGATAAACCACGATCCGCGCCAGCGCGCTGCGCCCGCGCGCGCCGTCAATCATCTGACGGCAGGCGGGCGGCGAACTGACATCGTCCTTGGCGCCGATCAAAAGCAACGTCGGCACACGTGCGCTCCATCCGAGACCTGACGAGATCCGGCAGTCCGGATAAAACGCGATCGCCGAGCGGAAATCCGGTTCGACATTGCGCGACGACAGTTGCGGACGCACCGCCCACAATAGCGCGCTCGCGCCATTCGCCCATCCCAACAGGCTGATGCGATCATGTGCGGCCCATGGCTGCTGCACCAGCCACTGCCGGGATGCCATGATGTCCTCGACCCGTTCGCGACGGGCGAGCACGTGGCGCTCCTTGACCCGGCATTGCGGACCGAGTTCGCGCGAACCATAGCTGTCCGGCAGCAAGACTGCCTTGCCCGCCTTCAGCAATTGCTCGGCCCAATCGCGATAGCGCGGCTGGACCGACTCGGAATGGCCGGCCAATCCGCCGCAGCCATGCAAGGCGATCACGGCTGGAAACGGGCCATCCCCGTCGGGCTTGTAGAGCTGCGCGTGCAATACCCCGTTCGGCAAGGGAATGTCGACCTGATGCGAAGAAGGCAATGGCGCCGCATCCGTGGCGAAAGTCACGGCAAATAGCGTCAGAAAGGTGATTGCTGACAGCAAGCGCATCAGGGATTTGCCGGGTCGTTATGGTGCCGGGAAGACAACGGACCAGTTGTAAAAGGTTACCATGTGCCAAAGGCGACAATTCATCACAAATCGGTGGGTTTGACGGGCGGACATCATGACCTATTTATGATAGATTGAATTCTTGAATAAAACATTTTAGCCCGGTTCGAACGACCGGGGACTAGTCGGAGAGTTCAACGGTGCTGAACAAATTCGGCCCTTCGGGCCATGGCGAAGCGCAGGTGCAATATCTGGACGGCGATTTCCGTGTGGTCTCGCCGGGAACCTACGTGCGCTGCGCGGTGACCGATGCGCGGATCCCGCTCGATGAGTTGAAATACTGGAGCGTCGATCTGCAGGAGGCCTATGCCGTCCCCACCGCGGTGTTGCAGCGGCATTTTCCTGGAGCGCTGAAGACGCAAGGCTAAGATCGTAAGGCGGGGCAAAGGCGCTCTTCGCGCCGTGCCCACCATTCGCGAGGTCAGCTCATATTCAACTTGAATCGGGTTCAACTTGAATCGATGAGCACGCTGTGGCTTTGCCCTTCCTTACGGATTGGAGCGAAACTTTCCCCCGCGCACCTGAAATAGCCGGTCGGTGACGAATTTCCGTAATTGCGCGATATCCTCGAACTCAAGCGTTACCGCGAACGGCACGATGTCGCGCGCCCAGCCCGGGCCCCCCTCGCCGCCGCGCAGCCGCGCCAGATCCTTTTCCGTGGTCACCAGCGTCAGCGCATCGCGTTTTGCCTCGGCGATCAATGTTTCGATCTCGCTTTGCGAAAACGGATGGTGATCGGCGAAGGTTCGCTCCCGGACCACCTCAATTCCGCTGGCGCGCAATGTCCTGAAAAACCTGACGGGATCGCCGATTCCGGCGAAGGCCAGTACGCGTTTGCCATCGAGCGACGCCACCGACGCATCGCCGGCCTTGAGACGCGCTGACAGCACCGATTTGCCCCGTGCGGCCACGGCGGCCGCAACCGCCCTGGCAGCGGTGCCGTCGCCGACAACCACCAGCGCGTCGGTGCGGGCGAGTTGCGCCGGCAGCGGCGCGCGCAAGGGACCTGCGGGAAACACCCGGCCATTGCCGAGACCGCGGTCGCCGTCGATGACGATCAGCGAGGCATCCTTGGCAATCGCAGGATTCTGGAAACCATCGTCCATCAGAATCACGCTGGCGCCCTGCGACCGCGCCAATGCGACGCCGGCAATACGGTCGCGCGCCACGACCACCGCGACCGTCAGCGCCATCATCAGCGGCTCGTCACCGACGTCGGCCGCAACATGCCGCTCTGGATCTACTCTGATCGGCCCGCGCAATGCTCCGCCATAGCCGCGACTGAGCACGACCGGCGTCTCGCTGAGATCGCGCAGCAGCTTCGCTAACGCCAGCACCGTCGGAGTCTTGCCGGCGCCACCGACATGATAGTTGCCGACGCAAAGCACGGGGATGCCGGCGTCAGAACCCTGGTTCTGCAACCGCTGGCCTGCAACCCAGCCATAGATGGCGGCAAGCGGCATCAGTAATCGTGACATCCATGATGACGGCCGGTACCAGAAGGCCGGCTCACGCATTGGCTGTCCCCATTTCGAGCCGCAACTGCAACAGATAAGGTTCGAGCGCGACAAGCGTGCGGTCGAGCGCGCCGCCGAGTTGCTGGACCACACGCTCCGCGGCGTCGACCGAAGATTGGCGCGCCGCCGGGTCGGCCAGCCACTGGCCGACCTGCTTCACCAGCGCTTCCTGGGTATCAGCTCGCCTGGCGCCGCCTGCGCTATCGAGCGCCTCGTACACATCGGTGAAATTGAAGACGTGAGGGCCATGAACGATCGACGCGCCGAGCTTGACCGCCTCGATCGGATTCTGTCCGCCATGTTCGACCAGCGAGCCTCCCATGAACACGATCGGCGCCAGCCGATAGAACAATCCCAGTTCGCCCATGGTGTCCGCGACGTAGATATCGGTCGTCGCGATCGGTAACTCCTCGCGCGAACGCAACGCCACATGCTGGCCGGAAGCTGCGATCATGCGGGCGATGCTTTCGCCGCGGTCGGGATGCCGCGGCACGATCACGCTCAGCAGCGACGGAAAATATCCTGCGAGCGTCCGATGCATCTCAAGCAGAATGTCCTCTTCGCCGGGATGGGTCGACGCCGCGACGATGATCGGGCGGCCGCGTGTCACCGACATCAGCCGCTCCAGCTTGGCGGAGTCGGCGGGCGGCGCCGGAACATCCAGTTTCAGATTTCCTGTCGTCACCACGTTGCGGCTGCCGAGCGCCGCAAAGCGCTCCGCGTCGACATGCGATTGGGCCAGGCAGACATCGAACCGGCCAAGCAACGCCGAGATCGTGCCGGCAATCCTGCGCCAGCGCGGAAACGAGCGATGCGACATCCGGCCGTTGATCAGCACCATCGGCAGGCGCCGCGCCGCGCTCGACAGGATGAGATTGGGCCATAGATCGGACTCGATGAAAAGCGCCAGAGAAGGCCGCCAGTGATCTAGAAAGCGCGCGACATAGCGCGGCGAATCGTAAGGCACATATTGATGGATGATATCGGCCGGAAACCGCTTGGCGACGATCGACGCCGAGGTCACCGTGCCCGACGTCAGCAGGATGCGGATATCGAGCGCGCGCAGCTTTTCGATCAAGGCCGCCGCGGCCAGCACTTCACCGACGCTGGCGCCGTGAATCCAGACCAGCGGCCCGTGCGGCCGGACGCCCTTGCTCATGCCGCGGCGCTCGCTGACCCGCGCGGGATCTTCCTTGCCCTGCTTCAGCCGCCGGTTGATCAGCGCCGGCGCCAACGGCACTACCGCGGCGGACAGCTTCTGGTAGATGCGCAGCGTCATCGGCAAGGAGTTAGCCATGACCGGCCTCTTTCGGACAGCCTACCTGCGCATAGGCACGGCGGGTCGCGTCGTTCAGCGTCGCCTCCAATTGCGCGCGCAGTTTTTCCATCATATCGGCATCGGCGTCGGGCGGTACCACGACTATTTCGCCTCCCACCAATGCACCGCGCCCGAATGGCAGATTGATGGTGGTGCCGTCCCAGTTGTTCAGGCGGGTGAAACGGCTGGTCGCCATCGCGAATGGCATGATCGGCCGTCCGGATTCCCGTGCCAGCATGATGATGCCGAGGCCCGCGACACGCGAGCGCTTCGGTACATCCGCGGTCAACGCGACGCTATAATTCTCTTCAAGCGCCCGCAACATTTCCTTGAACGCGCCGATGCCGCCCTTGCGGTGAAACGCCGACCCGTGATCGCCGGAGCCGCGTATGGTGCCGATGCCAAGCCGTTCGGCGGCAATCGCATTGAATTCACCATCGCGGTGCCGGGAAATCAGCACCTTGGCGCGATGGATTTCCTTGCTCTTGATAAAGGGCGTCATGAAATGCTGGCCATGCCAGAATGCGAAGATGGCCGGTAGCTGCGGCTCGACGATTGCATGGACGTCTGCAGGATCGAAACTGAACTTGTTGGTTCGCCAGACCAGCCGCAGGAACTCGGCCGCGAGAAAACCCACAGCGCGCTGAACCCAGCTGCTGCGCAGCCCGTCGCGAAGCAATCTTTTCAATGGGCAGGCTTCGCGTCTTGACCTGGATCGAGCAGCCGGTGGAGATGGACCACGAAATAGCGCATATGGGCGTTGTCCACGGTCTGCTGCGCCTTCGCCTTCCACGCCGCGTGGGCGGTGGCGTAATTGGGGTACACGCCGACGATTTCGACCTGATCGAGATCCTTGAACGTCGTGTGCTCAAGATCGGTCAATTCGCCGCCGATAACGAGATGGAGCAATTGCTGCTGGGAGCTATCTGGCATGATTCTGTTTTCCTAACGGTGCCCCGGCGAGCAAGATTCCCCACGCGCATCGAGGCGCTCAGGGTAACGGACGGCTCCGGAAATGCTCGACAATGCTTGCATGACGATCGCGCCCCGCTGCCACCAGCACCCCGTGCGTCACCTCCCGGCGATTGTAGAGGATGGTGTCCCCCGAGAGCGCGGTCATGTTACCATTCGCTTCCTGCACGATCAAATTGGCCGCGGCAAGATCCCAGTCGCGGCTTTGGCCTCCGGCAAAAGCCGCATCGAGCCTTCCTTCCGCGACCCGGCACAGCCGAAGCGCCAGCGAGCCGATTCGGGGATAAAGGGTGATTTCGTCCATCCCCCGACGCAGCCGTTCGACCAGAGGCTTCGGACCGGCCACACGGGAAAAATCAAGCTCGGTGCCCGACGTCGCGTGAACGGGCACATCGTTGCGCACGGCGCCCCCTCCGCGCACGGCGAAGAAAAATTCATCGCTAACCGGCACGAACACGGCCGCGAGCACAGGCGATTCGTCCTCGACCAGTGCCACACTGACGCACCAGTCTTCACGGCCGGCGAGGTAGCCGCGGGTGCCGTCGATCGGATCGACGATCCAGACCAGATGCTTGTCCAGGCGCGCTTCTTCGTCGACGCTTTCTTCCGACAGCCAGCCATAATCCGGCGTGGCGGATCGCAGCCTGTTCTCGAGCAGGTCGTTGACCCTGATATCGGCTTCGGATACCGGCGAGGACGCGCCCTTGGTCCAGTTTTTAAGCTCGGTACGGAACAACGACAGCGCCAGCGCGCCGGCCTCCCGTATGGTCACCTTCAGCAGTGCAGCGTCACGCGCCAGGCTATCGCGCGACAAAACCTTGTTGTGTACGCTGCCGGCGCTAGCGTCCGCCAAGCGTCAATCCCTCGATGCGAACCGTCGGAGCATTGACGCCATAACGGAATTCCAGATCGTTGGCCGGTACCATCGATTTGAATATTTCGAAGAGATGACCCGCGATCGTCACCTCGCTCACCGCATAGGTGATCTCGCCGTTCTCGATCCAGAAGCCGGATGCGCCCCGGCTGTAATCGCCGGTCACGCCGTTGACGCCGGAGCCGATCAGGTCGGTGACGTAGAAACCCTGCTTGATGTCGGATATCAGCTCAGTCGGAGTTGGCTCGCCTGCTTCGAGATGGAGATTATACGATCCCGGCGACGGCGATGATGACACGCCGCGCTGGGCGTGGCCGGTCGTGACCAGCCCGAGCTCGCGTGCGGTCGCCGAATCCAACAACCACGATGTCAGCACGCCCTCATCGACGATGGCGAGTTTTTTGACCTTGACGCCCTCGGCGTCGAACGTTTGCGAGCGCAATCCGCGCACCCGCAGCGGATCGTCGATGATGCGGATGTTCTTCGCAAACAACTGCTCGCCGAGACGGTCCTTGAGGAAACTGGTCTTGCGCGCAATCGAGGCGCCATTCACCGCCCCCACCAGATGGCCGACCAGCGATCCGGAAACCCGGGGATCGAACACGACAGGCACCTTGCAGGTCTCGACCTTGCGCGGATTGGCGCGCGCGACCGTACGCTCGCCGGCGGTGCGGCCGACGCTCTCAGGCGATGCGAGATCGGAAGCATGCGGCGCGGTGGTGTAGTCGTAATCGCGTTCCATGCCGGTACCGTCGCCGACAATAGCGGTCATCGAGATGCCCTGGCTCGATCGCAAATAGGAGCCGTGGAAGCCGGTAGAGGTCACCAGCACCATGCCGCCAATTCCCGTCGAGGCCGACGCACCGCCTGATTTGGTCACGCCCTTGACGGCGAGGCCGGCCGCTTCCGCTTCGCAGGCGCGGCGCTCGAGCTCCGATGTCGATGGGACTTTCGGATCGAGCAGATCGAGATCGGGGAAATCGCGCGCCAGCAATGAGGGATCGGCGAGACCGACATATTTGTCGTCGGGCGCAACGCGCGCCATTGCCACCGCGCGTTCCGCAAGCTGTGCAACGCCATCGCCGCTGATGTCGTTGGTCGAGACCACCGCCTGGCGCCGTCCCACCAGTACGCGCAGTCCGACATCGTCGCCTTCCGAGCGTTCGGATTCCTCGACGCGTCCGTCGCGCACCTCGACGCCTTGGGAAATGCCGCGCACCGCCACCGCGTCTGCGGCATCCGCGCCGGCGCGTTTGGCTGCCTCAACCAGGCGCTGCGCCAGCGTGCTCAGGGCGGATTGATCGAACAGATCGGACGTCGCGGCCTTCGATGAAAGCGGGGAAGCGGCTGATGGTGAAGAGATCACGAACAAAATCCCAAGGATTGAAGGAGGATTGAAGAGGTCTGGATGCAAATCGGCTAATCCATGAGATGTGCCCGATTCATGCGGACTTCAAGCATTTTCACCCCTCCGAAGCGAAGATTTTCGAATTCGCCGCAAGGTCTCGTCAATCATGTGAGCCAACGTCTTGTCAATCATGCGGGCGAATGCCGGGCGGGTGACCTCCGATTAACCAGCCTTTTTAAGCCAAAACGGACACGGCTCTGGCATGCTCTCACCCATCGACCGGGAACATAATCCCGGCGGGGAGATAAAAGCCTTGAGGCGTCAACCAGCAACACGCGGGATCAATCCCGCCGGGTCGAGCCGCGCGTTGCGGCTCGACCCTCTCTCTTTGCCCGTCAGCTTCGATGCGCACGACACCCGCGCGGACGGCGGCGTGCGTCAAATCGAACTTCACCGCGAACGCGTCATTCTGCGCCGTGCCCTCCACGGCATGCAGATGTCGGTCAACGTTCGCGTCAGCGATTTTCTTGGCGTTGGGCTGCGCGGCATCGACGATGCCCAGATGCTCGCTCTCGTTCATCGCGATCCGTCATTGACGATTCCCCTCTGCGTGAGTTCCGACCGCGACGAGATCGCGGTAGCCTGGCAGATGTGGAGCGACATCTTCGCGCTCCCGCAATTGCCGGAAGACAAGGCGCACGAACCAGCCGCGCGGCGCCGCCGCCACAACGCGATCCGGGCGCGGCGCCCGAAATTCCTGGTGCGGCGCCGCGGCGGCGATTTGCTCAATCCGGCAAACCTTCATCAGGGCGAACACGAGATCATCGCGCGGGATTAAATCTCTCGCCTCGGGCTAACGTCGTAGGGTGGCAAAGCGCAGCGTGCCCACCGATTAAACTTGCGTACCCATCAATAAGCGGAATAGCACGCGAGAAAAATTTGCATTGACGAATAGATGGTGGGCACGCTGCGCTTTGCCCACCCTGCGCGCTACACGCTGGCTTTCATCACTGCGTCAACAAGCAATCCGGCGAACAGCAACAGCCCCGCATCGCGGTTGGATTTAAAAACACGCAGGCACAGCGCAGGATCGGAAATATCAAGCCGGGCGATTTGCCAGATCAGATGCGCGGCGAACGCGGCAAGCCCGATCCACGCCGGCAAGCGTGCGCCGGCGAGCGCCAGCGCCGTGCCGATCAAAACCACCGCCAGTCCGTAAAACGCCATCAGCGCCGGGCGCGTGCGCGCTCCGAACAGCAGCGCAGTCGACTTCACTCCGATCAGCGCGTCATCCTCGGCGTCCTGATGCGCGTAGATGGTGTCATAGCCGATCACCCAGGCGATCGAGCCAGCGTAGAGGAAAAGCGCAGTTGCATCGATCCGCCCCAGCGTCACGGCAAATCCCATCAGCGCGCCCCACGAGAATGCCAGCCCGAGCACGATCTGCGGCCACCAGGTGATCCGCTTCATGAACGGATAGACCGCGACGATGATCAGCGAGGCGATGCCGGTCGCCACCGCGAAGCGGTTGAATTGCACGAGCACCGCGAGGCCGATCAACGCCTGCGCGACGAGAAAGGCGGCTGCTTGCGGCACGCTGACCTGTCCGGCCGGAATCGGCCGCGACCGCGTCCGTTCCACCAAGGCGTCGAGATCGCGATCGGTGATGTCGTTCCAGGTGCAGCCGGCGCCGCGCATGACAAATGCGCCGACGAAAAACAGTGCAAGGATGAGGGGTAATTGGCGGATATCGCCGATGACGCCGGCGGCCAGCGCCGCCGACCACCAGCACGGCATCAGCAGCAGCCACGATCCGATCGGCCGGTCGAGACGGGAGAGGCGCAGATACGGCCGCGACCACGGCGGGGCAAGGGTATCAACCCAGTTGCCGGTCGCGTCGGCAACGCGGGCGCCCGCACCGCTCATCTGATCCCGGTCATCGCGTGAGGACGTTGCCGTTCAGGGTATCGAAAGTGCTGCCGCCCTTCTTCGTGGGCGTGGCTTCCGGAAGCGCCGCCGCGGAGCCCAGCACCTCGCTCAGGCTTGGCCCTGCCGGTCCTCTTTGCTGGACTTGCTGCGCCGCTGCGCAGACTTTCTGCAGCATGTTCTCGGTGTTCTTGTGACCGCTCTTCAGCTGTTCGGAGATCTGCGGTGGAATTCCGCACTTCGCTGCGTGGACCTCGACATATTTGATCATCTTGACTTCAGCCTGGCCGAAACCTCCGATCAGCTTGCAGGCTTCTTCCGGGGACGCATGCCGGTCACTGGCGGCCTTGATCAGCTTGCCGCGCTTCTCCGCGTCCTCGCGCAGCGGGATGAAGCCCTTCATGCAGTCGTCCGAAGAACCCCCCGCCTGCGATGGCGGAGCCGGTGCACGCGCGAACCCGGCGCCGCTGAGCGGCGCCGCGCCGTTTACGGGAAACGAGCTTGGAGCGGCGCCAACGGAGGCAACCGGAGCTGAACCGTTCACCGGCGGAAATGCCGGATCGTTGGCCGGAGCCGCCTGGCTGGGCAGCGGTGCCGGAAATGCGCTCTGCGCAAGGCCCTGACCGGTGTGGAAGGCAACGACGGCCGTGGTTATCGGCACAATCAAGCGACGGATGATCAAAGCTATTCCTCCGGCAAGGTCCAACGGCCCCAAGGTCTTCCAGATAGAAGAGCGATTCAGTAGGGGGGTTTTACGATTCCTGCCCGCTCTTAACAACCCGTGGAATTTGGCAACAGCGCGGCGTAGGGCCGGCACCAGATACCAATAATTGCGTAAACTCAGACCCTTTGGTCTAAAAGACTATACCGATTGGAACTCTGACCATGCCTCAACTCGATTTTCGCAGTCCCCGGCTATTTGTCGATGCCGCCTTGGGACCGGGCGAAACGGTCGCACTCGAGCGCAATCAGAGCAATTATCTCGGCAATGTGCTGCGGCTTTCCGCCGGTGGGACCATTCTGGTGTTCAATGGACGCGATGGCGAATGGCGGGCCACCATCGAGGGGCGCAAACGGCCCGACAGCCTGAATATCGTTGTCCAGACCCGGCCGCAGGATCACCTGCCCGACCTCACTTACGTCTTTGCACCGCTCAAGCATGCCCGGCTCGACTACATGGTGCAAAAAGCGGTTGAGATGGGAGCGTCATCCCTGCAGCCGGTTTTGACCCGTTTCACCCAGGTCGCCAGGGTCAATGGGGAGCGGATGCGCGCTAATGTCATCGAGGCCGCGGAACAGTGCGGCATCCTGAGCATCGCCACGGTCACCGAGCCGGTGACGCTCCATCGCTATCTGAGCCAGCGCGAAATGCAGCGCCTGCTGGTTTTTTGCGACGAGGCCGCGGATGCCATAAATCCGTTGCAAGTGCTTCAGAGCGAGCAGACGGCTTCGAGCGGAATCGACATTCTGGTCGGCCCCGAGGGTGGATTTGCCGAGGAAGAACGCGCCATATTACTGCGACAGCCGCGAACCCTGAGGCTTTCCCTGGGGCCGAGGGTGCTGCGGGCTGACACCGCGGCGGTGGCGGCGCTTGCGCTGGTGCAGGCGGTGCTTGGCGACTGGACCGGTACCGGGCTAGGCAGATAAGTTATCGGCTTAACCAGCCATCGTTGGCCTGTCGTTAAGCCGCCCGGTCATTAAGCCATTTGGCCGATCCGGGTCGAAACCCTGCCCCGGCCATGCTAAGGGGCTGCGCCAGCTGATTTGGAACCCATTTCTGGGGATAATTGGACTTCGAGATGACCCTGACCGCCGCCCGTCGTGCGACCGGATCCGCCGCATGGGCGGATGCCCTGCTATTGTCGTTCGCGCAGGCCGGCTACGTCCACGCCGAACCGCCGATTCTGCAGCCAGCCGAGCCGTTCCTGGACCTATCGGGCGAGGACATCCGGAAAAGCCTTTATCTGACCACCGATGCGACCGGCGAGGAGCTGTGCCTCCGCCCCGATCTCACCATTCCGGTGGCACGGGATTACCTCGCCTCCAGCCGGGCCGGCCAGCCGGCGGGGTTCAGCTATCTCGGGCCGGTGTTTCGTTATCGCGGGGGCCGGCCGAGCGAATTCTTGCAGGCCGGCATCGAATCGTTCGGACGGCAGGATCGCGCCGCGGCCGATGCGGAGATGCTCGCGCTGGCACTGGAAGCGACCGCCGCGTTCGGCTTGACCGAGGTCGAGATTCGCACCGGCGATGTGGCGCTGTTCATTGCGCTGATCGATGCCCTCGATCTTTACCCGGTGTGGCGGCGGCGGCTCATCAAGGATTTCAACCGCAAGATCAGCCTGGAGCAGGATCTCGAACGCCTCACGCTCGCGACCGGCTCCAGCCGCAACGAATATGAGGGGGTGCTGGCCGCGCTCGCGGGTTCCGATCGCAAGGCGGCGCTGGCGCTGGTGACCGACCTGATGTCGATCGCCGGCACAACCAATGTCGGCGGACGCTCGGTTTCGGAAATCGCCGATCGCTTCCTCGAACAGTCGACCCTGAAAGGTGGCGCCCTGCCGCGCGATGCGCTTGACCTGATCAAGCGATTCCTTGCGATCGCGGGCGATCCCAACGATGCGATCGCACGATTACGGGCGCTCGCCGCCGATGCAAAACTCAACATTTCAGCCGCGATCGATCAGTTCGAAAGCCGCGTCGGCTTCATGGCAGCACGCGGCATCGATACCAAGTTGACGCGCTTTTCCACCTCATTTGGGCGCGGCCTCGATTATTATACCGGCTTCGAGTTCGAACTGCGCAGCAAGGGCAATGAGGTCGAGCCGCTGGTCGCGGGCGGGCGCTACGACGGACTGATGACCCAGCTCGGCGCCAGCACGCCGATCCCGGCGGTCGGGTTTTCGGTGTGGATCGAAACCTTGACGCAAGTGGGCCGCAGGCCTGCCGCAAGCGGGAGTACGTCATGACGGCGCCATTCGTTCTCGCGGTGCCATCGAAAGGCCGCCTGCAGGAAAACGCCGAGGCGTTCTTCACACGCGCCGGACTTGGGCTCGTGAAACCGCGCGGCGCCCGCGACTATCGCGGCACCATCAGCGGGCTCGACAATGTCGAGATCGCCTATCTCTCGGCGAGCGAGATTGCCTCGCAATTGTCGCGCGGCGCGGTCCATCTCGGCGTTACCGGCGAGGATCTGGTACGTGAGAGCATTGCGGACGCCGACAAGCGCGTCGCGCTGATCGACAGTCTCGGCTTTGGCAGTGCCAATGTGGTGGTTGCGGTGCCGCAAGCCTGGATCGACGTCCGGACCATGGCCGATCTCGACGACGTCACCACCGGCTTCCGGGCGCAGCATAACCGGCGGATGCGGGTGGCGACCAAATACATCAACCTCACCCGGACATTCTTTGCGTTGCATGGCGTGGTCGATTACCGCATCGTCGAGAGCGCCGGCGCGACCGAGGGTGCACCGGCGGTCGGAACAGCCGAAATGATCGTCGACATCACGACGACGGGCGCCACGCTTGCCGCCAACGGTCTCAAGGTGCTCGATGACGGCGTGATCCTGCGCAGCCAGGCCAATCTCGTGGCCTCAAAAGACGCCGACTGGTCGAGCCAGGCCCGCGAGACCGCGCGCGTCATCCTCGATCACATCGCGGCGCGGGCGCGTGCCAGCAAGTACCGGGAAGTCCGTACCCGCTTTACGGAATGCAACGCCGCGCTGCTGACCGAAGCACATAATCGCTTCGGCGTGGTCTCGCCGTTCGGCGGGCCGACGTCTTCCGGAATGGTTACGTTGCACTGCCCACCGTCGCAGCTCTACGCGCTCGGCAGCTTTCTTCGCGCCCACGGCGCCGACACGGTTTCGGTGGCGTCGCTCGACTATGTGCTCGACCGCGAAAACCCGCTGTTCGCCAAGCTTGAGGCATTCCTGCGGCAGTGAGGCGGAAGGCCGCTCCCGCATCCCCGTGGCGACAACGCGCGGCGATTGCCATATGTTATTTTTATGAACAGTTGAGACCTGATCGATGATGCTCGGTAGCGATGTTTCTGGCTTGTCGACGACCGCGGCCAATGCTGCAGCGCAAGGGCTATCGATCGTCGTGCCCCTGTATAACGAGGCGGCCGGGCTCGCTGCGCTGCACGAGCGGCTTGGCGAACTGGCAAACAAGCTCCGGCAGCGCTACGGCCTCGCTTGCGAGGTCGTCTATGTCGATGACGGCAGCGCCGACGCGACGCTTGGCATTGCACGCGGGCTTGCCGCCGATGCGCTCGATGTCCAGGTGGTGTCGCTGTCACGCAATTTCGGCAAGGAAGCCGCGCTGATGGCGGGGCTGGATCACGCCCGGCGCGGCGCGGTGCTGTTCATGGACGGCGATGGCCAGCACCCGCCGGATCTCGTCGAGAAGCTTGTCGGTCATTGGATCGATGACAGCTACGATGTGGTTTATACCGCCAAGGCTCATCGCGATAATGAATCGTTTCTGCGGCGGCTCGCGGTGCACGGCTTCTACGGGCTGATCAATTGGGGCGCGCGGCAGAAAATCCCCGAAGACGCCGGCGACTTCCGCCTGCTGTCGCCGCGCGCCGTGGCGGCGCTGCGGCAGCTTCCCGAGCGCAATCGTTTCTTCAAGGGGCTGGCGAGCTGGATCGGTTTTCGCCAGATCCGTGTCGATTATGAACCTGCAGCCCGCGCTCACGGCATCACCACATTCAGCGCCGGCCGGCTGGTCGGGCTTTCGATCGAAGGCCTGACATCTTTCTCGGTGGCGCCGCTGCGTCTTGCGAGCCTGCTCGGCGCCTTGCTGGCGACGGTGGCTTTCCTGTTCGGCCTTTCGATCCTCTGGGAAACCTGGATGGACGGAAAGTCGGTACCTGGCTATCCCTCGCTGGTGGTCGGCCTGATGACCATCGGCGGGGTGCAGCTGATCATGATCGGCATTGTCGGCGAATATATCGGCAAGATCCTGTCCGAGCTGAAAGCCCGTCCGATCTATTTCGTGGCCGAACACAGCGTAAAACCCCTCGAAGCGGAAACCGCGGCCAGCGCCAGCGAGAGGACCGCGGCC
>JAQGKC010000286.1 GCA_028290305.1 Bradyrhizobium sp. | reverse complement strand
TCCACGCGCCGGCGTTCCATAAACCCAAGGTCGCCGCCGGCAAACAGCGCCAGTTGGATCTCACCCGGGTGTTTCACGGTTTTCTCCTGTCCATGTAGCGGCGGAATTTGATCCGCGCGTTGGCAATATGCGATCGCACCGTCGCCTTCGAGCAGTTCAATTGCTTCGCTACCTCTTCGGCGGGCAGGCCCTCCACGTCTCTCAAAATGAGCGCGGCCCGCTCCCGCTCCGTCAACACTGACAACCCTCGTTCCAGGTACTCGCGATGCTCCGTCTGCAGCACCGCCTGCTCCGGGCTCGCCGATGGTTCCGAAAGCGGATCGATCAGGCTGTCGATCTCGCAGAAATCCACTTTCCCATGCCGGCGCAAGAAGTCGATCGCAGTGTTGCTTGCGATACGCGAGAGCCAATGGGCGGCCTTGTCCAGGTCTTTCAACTGATCCTGCCGCTGCAGTGCCTTGATGAAGGCCTCCTGCGTCAGATCCTGGGCATCGGCCACGTTACCGACTTTGTGATAGATCAGCAGGAAGATCCGCCGTAAGTTCTCAGAAATAAAGCGGCTTTGCTGCTCCTGCGCCGACTCTAGCGTTCGGACGACCTCGGACGGCGCGCCGCGCTCGCTCATCGTGACCTCGAACTGTTGAATGAGAGCACAGACGCCTCCGTCCAACGTGCGCGGTCTTGTGGAAAGTGACGCCATGCCTTATAAAAGGTGACGTTCGAAGCGCGAAAACGTGCAGAACCAAATCTATTTATGCCAACCGCCACAACAGGTCCCCCGACAACTTAGATCGGCCTTCGGCGCTATCCTGATTATATGAGACCCGTAGCCGTTATCGTCATCGGAAAAACTGCGTTCGGAGCCTTTCCCGACCGGGATCTTCGGACGCTGGCAGTGGAAGCGGGCCAAAAGGCCATGGAGGACGCCGGAGTCCAGCCGTCGGACATCGAGGCGTTTTACCTTGGCAATTTTGCCGGTCCTTCGTTCGTCGGGCAGAATCATCTGGCGCCGTATGTGGCTTCCGCGATGGGAATGATCGGAATTCCGGCCACCCGGTTCGAGGCAGCCTGCGCCTCCAGCGGGTCGGCTTTTTACCATGCTGTGTCGGCCGTAGCAGCCGGGATCCACGAAATCGTGCTGGTCGGCGGTGTCGAGAAAATGACCTCGCAGCCGACGCCCAAGGTGACCGAAATTCTGGCCGCCGCCGGCGATGTCGCGGGTGAAGGCAGGGCTGGCGCTACGTTTCCCGCGTTGTTCGCGATGATCGCCCGCCGGCACATGTACCAGTACGGCACCACGCGCGAAATGCTGGCCGCGGTCGCCGTAAAGAACCATAGCAACGGCGCTAAAAATCCCTTGGCACATATGCGCAAGGTGATCACGATGGAGCAGGCGCTGAACGGCAAACCCGTCTCCGAGCCTCTTACCGTGTATGACTGTTCTTTGATCAGCGATGGCGCCGCTGCTGTCGTCATCGCGCCGCTGGAGCGCGCCTCTGAATTTACGAAGCGTCCGGCGCGCGTTCGCGGAATCGCCCAGGCGTCCGATTTTCTGGCCCTCGACGAGAAGGACGACATCACCACGTTCCGTGCGGTCCAGACGGCCGCTGCCAAGGCTTACATGATGGCCGGTGTCGAAGCTTCGGACATCCAGTTTGCCGAAGTGCACGACTGTTTCACCATCGCCGAGATCGTCGCCATCGAGGATCTCGGATTCGTCAAGAAGGGTCAAGGTGGACCATACACTCTTGAAGGACGAACATGCATTCGCGGGGAACGTCCCGTCAATACCAGCGGCGGCCTGAAATCCAAAGGTCATCCGGTTGGGGCCACCGGTGTTGCCCAGATCTGCGACGTGGTTATCCAACTACGAGGCGAGGCCGGAGAGCGCCAGATAACGAATCACTCGCTGGGTCTCGCGCAGAATCTCGGGGGCTCCGGCGCGACCTGCGTCGTTTCAGTGTTGGAGGCCGCATAAAATGGCCGAGCTCACCGGAACGGTTTACACCGAGACCGTGGTGTTCTCCGCACCGGAGGCGTACGTCAACGACGTCCCCTATCAATTGGCGATCATCGAATTTGACGGCGGCCGCAAGACCACAGCCCGCATCCTTGAAACCCCCGCGGGCGAGCGTGTGAAAATCGGCGATCGCGTGGTGCTGGTCGAAACTCGCGGCGACGTTCAGTATTTCCAAAAACCACAGGCGGAGAAATCATAGCAATGAAACTTGCGGAGCGGATGACGCGCATCGGCGTCGAAACCGCCTTTGAGGTATTGGTGCGAGCCCGCGCACTGGAAGCGCAGGGCCGCGATATTATTCACCTGGAGATCGGCGAACCGGATTTCGATACACCTCTCCATATCGTCGAGGCCGGGAAGGACGCGCTCGATCAAGGCTGGACCCACTATGGTCCCACCCAGGGCCTGCCGGAGCTGCGTGAGGTGATCGCCCGCTACATCGGCGCGACGCGTAATATTCGTGTTGGGCCGGAGCACGTCTCTGTCGTTCCGGGCGGCAAGCCGATCATCTTTTTTCCGCTGATGGCGCTGCTCGAGCCGGGCGACGAGGTGATCTACCCCGATCCCGGATTTCCCATTTACGAATCGATGATCAACTTCCTCGGCGCCAAGGCCGTGCCGATGCCGCTGCTCGAGAGCCGCGATTTTTCGCTCGATCTCAACCTGTTGCGCGACAGCCTGTCTCCACGGACCAAGCTGATCATTCTAAATTCGCCGCACAATCCCACCGGCGGCGTCATTCCTGCCGACGATATCCGAGCCATCGCCGATATGGTCCGCGATAGGGACCTGATGGTTCTGTCCGACGAGATCTATTCGCGCATCTATTTCGATGAACCGCCGCTGTCGATCGCGTCGCTGCCAGGCATGCTCGAGAAGACCATCATCCTGGACGGCTTCTCGAAGACCTATGCGATGACGGGATGGCGCATGGGCTACGGCGTGATGCCAACATGGCTCGTCGACGCGGTGAACAAG
>JAQGKC010000506.1 GCA_028290305.1 Bradyrhizobium sp. | reverse complement strand
AGCAAGGGGACGCAACGGCGTGCGGTCGCGGCGGGCAGCAGCGATGGTTTTGGCGGCCGCGCGAATGTCGGTCATCGAAAGATTTTCCCTCAAATGCTGTATGACACCGTCATACTTCATGCTATATATGAACGCCTGATAGGGAACTAGATTATGCGCACAAGCAAGCCGATAAGCGTCACCCTCGGACCGATGCAGGCCAGACTTGAAAAACGTCTCAAGTCGGGCGACTACGACAACGCCAGCGAGATTCTGCGTTCGGCCTTGCGGGCGCTCGACCGAGAGGAAGCGGCAATTGAACACCATCTTCGCGCCAAGGTGTCGACCGCCCTTGCCGACCCGCGCAAAAGCGTTCCGGCATCCGACGTATTCAAACGCCTGCGTGCCGTCCATAGCAAAGCTGTAAAGGCTGCCAAGCGTGGCCCTTAAGGTCTTCTTTCAGCCACGGGCTGAAGCGGACTTGCTGGCGCTTTATCGCTACATCGCGGAAACTTCGGGTTTGGACGTTGCCGGCAATTACATCGATCGCATCGAAGTCGCCTGTTTGGGACTGGCAGCATTTCCGAACCGTGGCACCAGGCGCGACGATCTCGTACCAGGGCTGCGCATGATTGCTTTCGAGCGGCGTGTGACTATCGTCTATCGGGCGCTGAAAACGCGCGTTGAAATCGTGACGATTGCCTATGCGGGGCGCGACTTCGAGAGCGACCTTCGCGGTGGCGAGGCAAAGAAGCGATAGCCGCCAACTGGCGCAATCTCGACGACTCAACAAAATGACCGCACGCGGCGGCCAAACCCTATTCGTCGCGATAGACCTTTTCGCGTTTCTCGTGGCGCTCCTGCGCCTCCACCGAAAGCGTGGCGATCGGGCGGGCTTCCAGCCGCTTCAGCGAGATCGGCTCGCCGGTCTCCTCGCAATAGCCGTAGGTGTTGTCGTCGATGCGCTGCAGCGCCGCGTCGATCTTGGAGATCAGCTTGCGCTGGCGGTCGCGGGCGCGCAGCTCGATGGCGCGATCGGTCTCTGACGAGGCCCGGTCGGCAAGATCCGGGTGATTGACGTTCTCTTCCTGGAGCGTCTGCAGCGTGATCCGCGATTCCCGCAGGATCTCGTCCTTCCACGCCAGCAGCTTGGCGCGAAAGTAATCGCGCTGGCGGTCGTTCATGAAAGGCTCTTTTTCGCTAGGTCGATAATTCTTCAACTTTTCCAAGGCCAGCCCATCTTCACGTGCAAGGCGGGCCGAAAAGGGTCGGTCCGCGCGCGCCTTATATAGCGGCGTCTTGTGACAAACAATATCGGCGGGGCCTTGAGACGGTACCCTCCCGGGGTTTCCGGTGAGGAACCCGTGCGCAAAGTGAAGGCTTTGAGGCAGCCGTCGCCGGAGCTGCCGGGAGCTAGAACTGCCCGGCCTTGGCCAGTTCGACCTCGACCCGCAGCTCGATCTCGGACAGTACGGCGTCGAGGCCGGGGTCGCCGGAGGAGGATTTGAGGTTGGCTGCGGCATCGCGCAGCCGGGTCACCGTGGAGGCGTCGAAGTTGCCCGACAACAGGCCGATCTTGAGGTCGTCGAGCACGTCCAGCGCGCCGCGGCCGCGCGCCACCGAGCGCTTGCGGCGTTCGACCGGGTCCTCGATGCCCTGCATCGCCAGCAACGCATCGATATTTCCGGCCGCTTTTGGCGCGATGGCCGAGCGGGTTTCCGGCGCCGCCGCGGCGTCCGGCAGCGCAAAAGCACTCGAACCGGCGCGCCGGGCGGATGTCGCCGGTGCGCCGAGAGTTGTGCCGTTCGGTCCGTAAATTCGCATCGCGCTGCCCAAGGGTGCTTGGGCCGGAGCTTCGTCCGTTTATGGTTAAGGCGAAGTAAACGCCCCGGCAAAATCTGCCGCCGGCGGCAACTTCGCCGCCCCGCCGACACCCGACGGCCGGTCCTTCTTTTCAGATACATCAATCTGATCAAGTAGTTAAATGCATCCATGACGCTGGCACAGCGCTCGCATGGTTAATGGCGGACGAACTTCATGTGGGAGCGTGAAGTCCAGTTCCAGCCAACACCTCGCGGGGAGCAGAGGATGCCAGTTACGCGTAAGGCGACAGTTTTCCGGACCATCGGCGCGGCGCTCGCGGTCCTCGCGCTATTGGCAATGCCGGCAGGCGCCACCTCGCGCATAAAAGACCTCGCCAATATCGAGGGCGTGCGGCAGAACCAGCTGATCGGCTATGGCCTCGTTGTCGGCCTCAACGGCTCCGGCGACACCCTCAACAACATTCCTTTCACAAAACAGTCGCTGCAGGCGATGCTGGAACGCATGGGTGTCAACATCCGCGGCGCCACCATCCGCACCGGCAATGTCGCCGCCGTCATGGTCACCGGCAACCTGCCGGCGTTCGGCACCCAGGGCACGAGGATGGACGTCACGGTGTCCGCGCTCGGCGATTCCAAGAATCTGCAGGGCGGCACCCTGCTCGTCACCCCCCTGCTCGGCGCCGATGGCAACGTCTATGCGGTGGCGCAAGGCTCGCTTGCGATCGGTGGCTTCCAGGCCGAAGGCGCGGCTGCCAGTG
>JAQGKC010000236.1 GCA_028290305.1 Bradyrhizobium sp. | reverse complement strand
GGCCGTGCTGGTCGGCGAAGGTGGAGGTGCTGCGGCATTGATCCCCCATGCCGCCGCTCGCACCGGTCTCCACCATGTGATTTCAAAGGACGCCGAGGTGATCTCCTCGATCGGCGTGGCGCTGGCGCTGGTGCGCGACGTGGTGGAGCGGGTGATCCCCAACCCAAAACCTGAGGATCTCAAGCGAATCCGCCGCGAGGCGTTCGAGGCCGCGGTCAGGCTCGGCGCCGCGCCCGAAAATGTCGAGGTCACGATCGAGGTCGATCAGCATACCCACCGGGTCCGCGCCACCGCGATGGGCGCATCCGAAATGCGCGCCCGCAAGCGCAACGACGAGATTGGCGAGGTCGAGGCGCGCCAAATCGCCGCTAAGGCGATGGGCGTCGATCCGGCGCGTGTCACGCTCGCCGCCAGCACGCCGCGGATGCGCGTGTTCCAGGGCGAGGTCGAGGAGCGGTCGTGGCGATTCTTCACCAAGCGCCGCAGCCCGGTGCGGGCGATCGATCTCGACGGCGTTATTCGGGTGCAGCGCAGCCACAGCGTGGTACGCTCGGCCACGGCACGCACCGGCCTCGGCGACCTTCGCCGGCTGTGGGAAGACACCACGATCTACAATGGCGACAGCACCATCACGCCAGATATCTTTGTCGTTGTCGGCGGCCAGATCATCGATCTGTCCGGCGTCAACTCGATCGACCAGGCGGTGGCCGTCGTCCGCGGCGAATTCGATGGCCTGGTCGAGAGCGACGCGATCGGTTTGATCAGCATCCCGCCGTCGCGCGGGCTGTAGCATGGTGCTGACCGAGACATTCCCATCCTGGCTGGCCGAGATCGCGGCGGCATCACCCGAGGCGATCGGTTTTGTGATGCTGGAGGCCGATCCTCACGCGCAGCGCCTCGATCGTGCAACAAAACTCGCCGCCGTCAGCGATGCCCTTGCGGAAGGCACCGTCGCCGCCAAAGCCTTGCGCACGCGTTTCCCCGATTCTGCCCCGCAGGAAATCGCGCGTGAGCTTGGCGTGCCGGTCGAGACCATTGACGACGATCCGGCGGTCGGCTCGCTATGGCGGTTTGCCGAATACCGACAGCGGCCGGCCCGCATTGTGCTTTACCGCCGCGGGCTCGCGCCGCTCGATCGCGTGGCCACAGCTCCGCTGGCGATGCGGTTGCTCGGTCCGGCAACGTCGCAAGACGTCTTTATCGCCCACGAACTGTTTCATCACGCCGAGGCGATCCGGCCCGACATCCCGATGGCGCGGCGCTATCAGGCAACGTTGTTTCGAATCGGCGGCTTGTCCTGGCGGACCGGCCTGCCCGCGCTGTCGGAGATCGCGGCAGGTAGCTTTGCGCAAGGCCTGCTCGATCTGCCCTGTCACCCCCGGGTACTCGATCTCGTTGCCCTCGATGCCGTTTCCGCCGGCGCTACCGCCGCGCGGATCGCCGCCCGCATTGCCTCCATCACCGAGCCTCGGCGTTGACCTTTCGCTCGCTCGGCCTTGCCCGTACAATCAGCGGATGACGAATTGCACTGAACCTCTCGGCCCACTACCTCGCCGGATTCCCGGATGAGAGCGCGCGCCACCAACCTGATGATCGGATCCACGACGCTTGCGGTGATCGCGGTGGCGTTCGTCGGCTTCCTCGGATTCCGCAAGATCCACGCCATCCGGCAGCAGGGCCCGCTGCGCATCGTCTTCGCGGGTTCCGCCAGCGGCCTGCACAACGGCGGCAGCGTGAATTTCGACGGGGTGCAGATTGGCGAGATCAAGTCGCTCACGCTCGACAACCCGCGCAAGATCGTCGCCTTTGTCATGGTCGACAACGGCGCCCCGATCCGCAAGGACACCATTGTCGGCCTGGAATTCCAGGGTCTCACCGGGGTGGCGGCGATCTCGCTGACCGGCGGCGCAGCGGCGGCGCCGCCGGTGCCGCTGGACGCCGATGGCGTTCCGATCCTGACCGCCGACCTGAGTGAAACCGAGTCGATCCGCGATACGCTGCACAATGTCGACCGTATCCTGGTCGGCAATCAGGCGACGATAAAAAATGGGCTTCTGAGTTTCGAGACCTATACCGCATCGCTGGCGAGCAAGGGCGATGCGATCGACAGCATCATTCGCAAGGCCGACAGCGCCTTCGAGAACATCGACAGCGTGGTGGCCAAGATCGACGGCGTCGTGCCGGGCCTTGCCGACGGCAAGCCCGATGAGCTGTTCGAGAAAGTAAAGTCGATCCGCGAACTGGCCGAGAGTTTCGACAAGCGTTCCGGCGCCTTTATGGAGGAAGGCCGTCGCTCGCTGCTCGATATCAGCCAGGCCGCGGTCAAGGTGACCCGCAAATTCGAACCGCAAGCCGCAGGCGACGGCACCCCCTCCCCGCCGCGAAAGCCAAGCCAAAAGCGGCAGTGAAAAGCCGGCCCCGCCCCGGTTCCAATCCCCCGAAGATGCGATCAACCGGAGACCCGCCCGGGTCCGGTTCCGCGCCGCGGCCTCAAAACGGTCGCGATCATCGGCTGTGATCCGGCCTGCAGATCTTCCCGGCGGAAAAATATTTCAGCCGCCAGGGAACAAATGTTGCGCCCCGGAATTGTTTCTTTTCGGCCCGATTTATTCAGCTAAACATCTGTAATAGCTCAGCTATTCTTCTCTTGCTTTGCGATCGCGCGCGCGATTTGATACTGCAAAACAAAAAAATGACTCGCCTGCGCTCGGACCAGAGCGCCCTATTGCTTGAGGGGGATTTCATGAGTGATCTCGATCCGGCTGCCGCGTCCGCCAGGCGTCGTACCAAGATCAAACCCTACAGCAACGGAAGGCCGGATCCTTCGCAGGAATTGCTGCATGCGCTGCAGGCGATGCGAAGCGGCGACTTCTCGGTCCGCATGACCGGCGACCATCTCGGGATCGAGGGCAAGATCGCCGATACGTTCAACGAAATCGTCGCCGCCAATCAGCGGATGGCACAGCAGCTGGAGCGGGTCGGCCAGGTGGTCGGCCGCGAGGGAAAAACCCGGCAGCGCGTCAAGTTCGGTCTGGCCAGCGGCTCATGTGCCGACATGGAGGGCTCGGTCAATACCCTTATCGATGACTTGCTCTGGCCGACACGCGAAGTGACCCGGGCGGTCGCCGCCGTCGCGCAGGGCGACCTGTTGCAAACCGTGCAGCTCGATGTCGATGGCCGCCCACTGGGCGGCGAATTTTTGCAGTCGGCCAACATCGTCAACACCATGATCAAGCAGCTCAGCGTCTTCACCTCGGAGGTGACGCGGGTGGCGCGCGAAGTGGGAACCGAAGGCAAGCTCGGCGGCCAGGCCCAGGTGCCGGAAGTGACCGGCGTCTGGAAGGACTTGACCGAGAGCGTCAACTCGATGGCCAACAACCTCACCGGCCAGGTTCGCAACATCGCCGAGGTCACCATTGCGGTTGCCAATGGCGACTTGTCCAAGAAAATCACGGTCGACGTCCGCGGCGAAATCCTGCAGCTGAAGGAAGCCATCAACACCATGGTGGACCAGCTGCGCTCGTTCGCCTCCGAAGTCACCCGCG
>JAQGKC010000226.1 GCA_028290305.1 Bradyrhizobium sp. | reverse complement strand
ACCGGAGGGGTAGCGGGGGCGTTGGCGGATGGCGTCGGCGCCGCACCAGGCGCTGTAGCGGGCAGTCTCGTCGGAGCTGTCGGCGGCGCGCTCAAGTTCCTGAACATCTGACACGGGTCTGACGCAGGAACTCAAACCGATGGAGGTGACCAATCAAAGACCCCTGACGATCTCTCAAGATGCCCAATCATTGACCCCCCATTCATCCAGGAGATGACACATGCGAGAACAGATTACATTCAGCCTCGACGTCGAGCAGGTTTCCATCCGCGAACTCTCGCCCGACGAAATCGAGATGGTCGGCGGCGGCTTTGGCCTGCCGCATATCGACTGGGGCAAAATCGAGCACAAGGCCTCCAGCATCGTGCATACGGCCATCAACAACGCCAAGAGCCACGACTGGAAAAACGTCGGCACAGACGCCGTCTTTGGCTGGGGGATCGGATCGGCGTTCGGCGGCGAAGGCGCTGTCATCGGCGGCCTGGCGGGCGCCGACTACGCCTTGTATCGCCAAGACTTCGGCTAGTCCTACTGCGTCATAACCGCATTGTCTCCTCATCCTGAGGAGCTCGCACAGCAAGTGTCTCGAAGGACGAGGCCCGGCCTCCACACCGGGCCTCGTGGTTCTCTGGCGATGCAAAAGCATGGTCCGATGCAAAAGCATGGTCCAGAGACGGCGCTCGGCAACCGGAGGCCTGAGCGCGCAGATGTATTTCCTCGTTGTGTTGAAGCCTGTGATCGACAGCGCGACCGGTGACACCGTTGTCCGCGGGGGCATTGGCGCCGATCAGCCCACGCCACCGCCGCTCGACCGTTCATTGGCGCTCCGCGAAGACCCGCTGCCAGTCGTCCTTCATCGAGGCCACGAGCCATCCGTTCGCCGCAGCGTCGGCCAGTCCGCGGTCAAGTTTTCCGATGCTGGTGTTTCGATCGTACGCGTACTCGCGGTCATCGTCGTCGTGATGGATCAGCACGCCAAGGCGGGGACCCGGCCCGGTCGTCGTAAACTGCAGCATCTCGTAATCCCCATCGGAATTACCGAAGCGGCCGCGCAGCCGACGGTCCTGCAGTATGGCAAGTCGCTACCTTGCATTCAGCCGAGACGGGGCTGTGACGCTGGAGGGAGCACCGCCCAAGGGCATCGTCATTGGCGAATTCCCGACGATTGAACGGCTGCGGGAATGGTATGCGTCGCCCGAATATGCGCCGGCGCGGAAACTGGCGCCGAAGGCGATGGACCGGCGGATGCTTTATCTTGAAGGCCTTCCGCAATCCTAAGACGCCGCCCCGCGAGATGGAATCGGCGGCGGCCGATGCGTTTGACTTACTCGGATGTCCGGCTCGATCGGCATCCTTGTCAACAAATGCGCAAATGCTGCACCGCACCTTCGTTGGCAGCGCGGTCGTCGATTTCGCAGAACGCTTGCGATCGAAACGATCGCCGGGATCAGTCCAACCGGATTGCCGCCAACGCACCACCCGCTGCAATTGTCGCGTTCCCGGCCTTCATGCGCAGACTCCTGGTTTGCGCGATCCGGCAACAGAGATAAGCTCCGTCCATCCGCGGCATCAAAGAACCGCGGGAACGTCCGGGAAGTGAACGCTTGATGGGTTGCTTGGTGGTGAGACACTGGCCGGCCGTCATCATAACAAAGCGTCCGACAAACTTTCGACTTGATCGGGGTCTCCCGTTTGGGGTTCCTCGAAGGAGTTGGAAGTTGCGCTTTGCGTGATGCCAACGACGGTCACCAGCGATCTGCAACGGGTGATCGATCGCACGGCCCGTCGATGGTGGGTATCGGGCTCGTCACGTTGGAGGAGCCGGAATGGACCAATGCGAAGTTCGAGCGGCGTGGGAAAAATTCGTCGAGCACGGAGCGCTGTCGGCTGGCCTGAGATCGTCGGTCGCGGCGTCATGGCAGCGATCCAGAAACCACCGGATCACGGTCGATCGCGCGCAGGCGCCGCTTGTCGCTGACGCCGAATTGTTTCGCCACCGCTCCAAGCACGCGTCGCTCCGGCATGCCGCCCGTCGCGCGCTGCAGAATTCGAAGACGTTCCTGAGCGATGCGGGATCTATCATGATCCTGACCGATCCGACCGGGCTGATCATCGACACCCAGGGAGATGCCAGAGTCATCGATGCCGGACGCACGGTTCATTTGGAGCATGGCGGACGCTGGAGCGAAGCCGATATCGGCACCAACGCGATCGGCGCCGCCATGGCGGAAGCAAGACCGGTTCAAATTCACGGCGCGGAGCATTTCTGTACCGAGGTGCAACGATGGACCTGTGCCGCGGTTCCGGTTCACGATCCGAGCGACGGTGAAGCGCTCGGTGTGGTCGACATATCGGGTCCGGCAAGCACATTTAATCCCCAGAGCCTGGCTCTGGCGGTTGCCGTCGGCCATCATGTCGAAAGCGTGCTCGCGCAATCGATCAAGCAGGATCACGAAAAGCTGCTGTGCCATTTTCTGGCAAAGAAGTCGTTGTGGGCGACCGACGAGTACATCGTTCTCGATCGCCGGGGCGCGATCCTTCACGCCACCGCGCGCGCGCTCGGCGCCGCCCGCGATAGCGGGCTGCGCCCTGACGGCGACGCCCCGAGCCGGTTCTTGAAGGCGCTTCCGTTCGAGGATTGGCCGGCCAGATTGAAGGAGCTGCTGCCGAACGCAAGCTTTGATCTCGTGAACAATGGAAGCGCCGGCATCGGCGCGATCATCGTGTTGCACGGAAGGCGGCGGCCGCCGGCTTCGGATCGCAGCGTTCAAGGCTCGAAAGCAGCGCTCGAGCATTGCGAGGACGGGATCTCGACGCCATGCCGGAAAGTCCGGACGCCGCAGCCCAAGCCTCTTGAGAACAAG
>JAQGKC010000204.1 GCA_028290305.1 Bradyrhizobium sp. | reverse complement strand
GGCGGGTTCGACCGGTCCAGATCTGCGGATAATTTGCTGTCTGAAAAGACCCGCCGGTTCACGCCGGCGGGTGTTCTTTCATCGATCACGCCGGAAGGGGCGTTACGCGCCTCTCGTGCACATGATCAGGCTCACGGAACAGCGGCAGACCGTGCCTTACGTTTGGATGCACCCGGACGAGGAGCGGTAAACTCCAGGGTTTTCCCTGTTGGAAGCGCGCCATGGAACGGAATTAAGCCCGTGACCGTTGGCTTCAGTCCGCGAAAGGCGGGAGGTAAGCATGGCTCAGAAAGCCAATTTGACTCTGGTCGACGACAAGTATGAGGCGGATCGCCTGGAAGCCGAGAGGCGCGACCGGGAGATATATGCCCGATTGGAAGCAGGTTTGATCGATACCTCCCGATCATCCGACCCGGCGCCAACCGTTGAGCATCAACACCGGGAAGGCCTATCGTTCTGGCAGGCGGTCAAGACGATGTTCAAGTAGCTTGTCCGGACGATGAGAGGTGAGGCTTAGAACCAGTCACCTGGAACGTACTGGTCGAGAAGCAAGACCGACAAGGAGACGAGTAAGCCGAACCCGCAGAACACCGCGATCGAGAAAAGGTCGCTGGCTTTCGAGTCAGCTTGGGATTATCCGTTCGCAGTTTTTTCCTCGAGCGCGTACGCCCGGGCCGCCAAGACATCGCACATGTGTTCGGCGCGAAGATAGATGCCGAGTATTCGCCCCCGGATATCCTCGAAGCGAACTTGCCGGTCGAAGTTCCCTTTCTTCATCGCAGACTTGTAGACAAGCACTGCGGCGCTCAGGGCGACCATGGACGCTATCAATGGCTGCCAATCCTTCAAGGCAAAGTCCATCGGACCGGCGGTCAACCAGATCGACAGAACTGCCGTAAAAAACGAGGGATATCGCGAGAAGGTGGTAGTGCTGCATTCCTGGAAACTGCCGCGCCTCCCGTCTTTTGTCGAGAGTGCAGACGGCGACCGAATCAGCCTATTTGCAAGCCGTGTAGATGGCACATGCCGCGCCGATCAGGCTGGCGGAGGACGCTCAGCGCGATCCCTGCAACAGAGGTCCATCCGAAGGTCGAATAGGCCTGCCATATCGGATCGATGAAGCTGAGCCACGCCGCGACACCGCAGGGCAGCGTGATCGCAAATATCTCGATGTTTCCAAAGTGCGGGAAGAAACGCATCGTCACAGTCTGTCGGCACCGTGTGTCGAGATGGTGTCGGCATGAACGCGCATTCCCTCGATCTCACCGGAATGCCCTGGTGCATCATCAATTTGAGCGTCAAGCACGATGCGTGGTGCCTGGTTGATGCGATCGATTATGCGTGGGTGAGCGAGTTCACCTGGAACATCAGTTGGGGCTCGCGGACGCCGTGGCAACTCTATGCCAAGCGCAATGTCGGCCCCCATTCGGGCGACGTTGCGGATGCACCGGGAGATCATGATGCCGATCCGAGGCCGGAAGCCTTCATGGCGGCTCACCCGGTCGATCACGGTAACGGGCAAACGCTCGATAATCGCCGCTCCAATCTGAATTGGGTCACGCGCGCCGAGAACGCAGCGAACACGCGTCCTCGCGGGAAAATCCCGTCCCTCGACGACATCGTGGCGCAGCTGATGCGCGAACACGCCTCGACAAGGAAGCGGTGCCGTTTTGACCATGGAGAGGAGGGCGATGGAAGTTCAATCGAGCGCGGCGTTGCAGATGCATTTCCCCCGCATCGCCGCAATCCGGTGCTGCACCGGATGCCAACAGAGCAGGCCGCCTCACCATCGAGTTCTTCTATTACCACAAGGCGAACCGTGCCGGTTTCGATACGCGTTGCCGTGATTGCAGGAACGAACGTCGCCGGATCTGGCGCGCTGCCAACCGCGATCGCATCAACGCGCGCCGTCGGGAGTTGTACGCGCTTAGAAAGGCGTCGGTTTCAGATGAAAACGATAAAAATCAAGCCGCCACACACGACAGCAAGTCCGCCCACGATGATAGCGAGGAAACCTCCGGAAACGCGATCAATGGTACCCATGACACACCCCTCGGTTTGACGGCGGATGTTGCGGACCAATTTATTAAAGATTTCGGAATCCCCGAGGCTGCATTAGGCAGTGATCCTGACCAGAATGTGACTACGCCAATTGACGCCGTCTCTGAGATCAGCGACGAGGAGACGGGCAGGCGCCAGGCAGGCGCCAGGCAGGGGCTGCCATCGCTGTCGGCGAGACCGTCGAATGGTCCATCGTTCGCGATCCGCGTAAATTTATCGCCGTCAACAATACAATCCGGTGTACGAGAGCGCTGCGTCGCCACCGCCGCTAAACCTTCCAATGTCGCCAGCGAACGTCCCTTGCCAAATGCGGGGTAGGAGCCGGAGCTCCTCATTGGCGTTCGCGCTGGCATATAGGCCGCTCTCAAGGTATTTCTGTATAGAATGCGCAACAATCCCATCATCGTGCAAAAATACGGCGGTGCCTGTCTTGAAACACCGGCAAAAATCCGCGCGGTCGCGAGCAGTCTCGCCGATTTGCATAGCCGTGGTCATCGTGTCGTGGCGATCGTTTCAGCGATGGGTAAGACCACCGACGAACTTGTTAAGA
>JAQGKC010000194.1 GCA_028290305.1 Bradyrhizobium sp. | reverse complement strand
TCGGTCATTGGACAAAGATGCGCCGGTTTCTCGCCCGGTTCGGCGAACCGGTGTGATCAGTTCACGCACCATCCTGGGTGGACTTCATCACCACTACGCCCGTGTTTAAGTTTTCGGTACACACAGGCACTCGCGCTTCGACTCGGCGACGAACTCAACGATTACGTTGCGCGGCCGCGCCACCTATGATCCCGATCTAAAAAGGACGTTCCCAATGAAAGGCGCGGGAAAGATTGGGGCGTTTATCGCGGTGCTCGTACTTGCGGGAGCAACCGCGAATCCCGGCTACGCACAGGACGCCGAGCACGGAAAAACCATCTTCAAAGCTTGCGCAGCATGCCACGCGACGGATCATGCCAATCGCGTCGGGCCGGGCCTGGAAGGAACCATCGGCAGGAAAGCGGGTACGGTCCCCGGCTTCCGCTACAGTGACGCGATGAAGAAGTCCGGCATTGTCTGGGATGCAAAGACTCTCGATGCGTATCTGGAGTCGCCACAGAAGGCGGTTCCCGGAAACAGGGTGCCCTACGCAGGGCTGAAGGACCCGACGGACCGGGCGGACCTCGTTGCCTATCTTGCTACGTTGAAGTAGCGGCTCGTTGAGCGAGGCGTCTAGTGGCCAGCAGACTATCGCAGACGGGCCTACTAACTTTGTCGACTGATGAGCGAGGGAGACAGAAGGTGGAAAGTGACATCCGGACAATCCGTCCATGAGCCGGAAATGCCCCTCGGCGACGGCGCGCTCGCAGTCGCCTACTAAAAGGTCGAAGACGGACGGATTGTCCTGATCCATACCGAGGTGCCGCAAGAGCCGTCCGGCCTTGGGTATGGATCGCGGCTGGCGCATTGCGTTTTCGAAGCGTTGCGACGCGACGGGAAAAGAGTGAATGCGACTGCCCTTTCATGTCTTCCTACGCGGCCCGACACCCCGAATACGCGCACTCCTCGACGGCTGATCGCAGACGGACTGGACGCCGGCGCGCACAGCGCTTTGCACGACGATACCTCACGCTATCGAATGCATGTCCAAAGGGAATTTCTAATTTCGCCGACCGCGTCCGATGCTGAGGTCCGCTGGGCAGGCCGAACACGCGCGGCCGCCTCGGCAGGGATTGAAACCGTTGCGCCGTGCCGCGCGAGCAGCAAAGGAGACCCCCATGAAATTATCGCGGACCGTCGGCCTGGCTGTCGCCGTCTCGCTCCCAAAGTTCCTGCCCCCACCCACCCGTAAGATTGCGCCATGATGGTAACAACCGAAACGCTTCGCAGCGTCCTGCGCACTTCGCGTGGCCAACCCATCCTCAAGCTGCGATCCGCGGAGCAACGAGCTTCACTTGCCCTCGATCTTTTTTCGCTGGGAAGCCGCGCGGCACTGGGGGTCTCGTTCCTGTTGTCGGTCAGCGACCGGCTCGGGTTCTACGGCAATCCGGGCGAGCGCGGAGTCTCCTGGGGAACATTCGAGCGATTTTTGGGCTACGCGGCCAAGGTAAATGCGTTCGCACCAGCATGGATGATACCCTTTCTCGGCATGGCCGCGACGGTGCTGGAGCTCCTGTTTGGCGCTACGCTGGTACTCGGACTCGCGCTGCGGTGGGCGGCTTTCAGCAGCGCGGGCCTGCTCTTCCTATTCGGTTCAGCCATGGCGATCTCGTTCGGGATCAAGTCGCCATTCGACTACTCTGTATTCGCTGCGATGTGCTGCGCCCTATTTCTGGGTCTCGCTGGCTCTAATCGATGGACCGTCGACTCTTTATTATGATGCTCCACGAGGTTGAGAAACGTTCGGAAGCTATCCATGGCCGCTGGCATGAGATGTCGAACGGGCTTTTATCGCCGGAACATATCCAGCAAAGAGTTAAGTAACCGAGGAGACAATTCGTATGAAGGCAATCGTCGTAACGGACCAGGCTGCGGGAACCGCCGGGATGAGGCTCATGGAGCGGCCCGAGCCGCTGGCAGCGATCAACGACGTCGTCGTTCAGGTTCATGCGTCGGGACTCACCGGAGATGAGCTGACGTGGCCCCCGACCTGGACCGACCGCCTCGGCCGTGACCGAACACCGTCGATCCCCGGCCACGAACTGGCCGGAGTGGTCACCGCTCTTGGCTATGGCACGACGGGGCTGTCGGTAGGGCAGCGGGTGTTCGGCCTCACGGACTGGACTCGCGACGGCACCCTGGCGGAGTATGTAGCCGTCGAGGCACGCAACCTCGCGCCGCTGCCGGGAGATGTTGAATTCACGGTGGGCGCGGCCCTCGTGATGCCGGGCCTGACCGCGTGGCAGGGACTGTTCGAGCACGGCCGCCTTATCGCAGGGCAGAGCGTCCTTGTGCACGGTGCGGCCGGCGTAGTCGGTTCGATGGCAACCCAGTTCGCTCGTGAGGCCGGGGCGTACGTCATCGGCACCGGACGCGCTGCTGGCCGTCAGACGGCGCTCGACTTCGGCGCGCAGGAGTTTGTGGACCTCGACAACGACACTCTGGAAGATATCGGCGGAGTCGATCTGGTGTTCGATGTCCTCGGCGGCGACATCGCGAAGCGGTCCGTGCGCGTGATTCGAGCCGGAGGAACGCTGGTGACCATCGCAGGCCCGACCGAGGCACGGCCCGCTGATGGCCGAACGGTTGACTTCGTTGTCGAGTCCGATCGTGCCCAACTGAGTGAAATCGTCCAGCGGGTGCGGGACGGACGACTGCGGGTGAACATCGGCAACATCGCGCCCCTCGACGATGCCGTCGCCGCCTTCAACCCGACCGAGCGACGCCCGGGGAAGACGATCATCCGCGTTCGACCGTGAGCGACGCGCGCCCATTGATGCACGCAGCCGGCCGGCGCTGTCCTGGTCGGCCGGCTGTTTCCTATCAGCCCCCAGCCAGCGAGAGGCATCCATGGCTTTCACGTTAAAGATCAACGGCACACCCCATGACGTCGATGTCGACGGCGACATCCCGCTGCTGTGGGTGTTGCGCGACGTACTCGGCATGACCGGAACCAAGTTCGGCTGCGGCCAGGCGCTGTGCGGCGCCTGCACCGTGCATGTCGACGGCCAGCCGGTCCGCTCCTGCCAGACGCCGGTCGACAGCGTTGGCGACAGCGCAGTCACCACGATCGAGGCGATCGGCCAGGCGCCGCAGGGCGCGGCCTTGCAGAAGGCGTGGCTGGAGCTGGAGGTGGTGCAGTGCGGCTACTGCCAGTCCGGCCAGATCATGTCGGCAGCGGCGCTGCTGAAGGACACGCCGAAGCCGACGGATAACGATATCGACGCGGCCATGTCGGGCAATGTCTGCCGATGCGGAACCTATCAGCGCATCCGCGCCGCGATCAAGCACGCTGCAGGAGTTTGAAATCATGGATGAGCTTATTCTGAGAGAGCAGATTGTCGATGAAGCAGCGATGTCGCGGCGCGCCTTTCTTCAGGGCACAGGTTTGCTGCTTGGTTTTGCGCTGACCGGTGCAAGCACGGAGTCCGTCTTCGCGGCACCTGCTTCGCAGGTGGTCGAAAACGAGGTCACGGGTACTTTCGCGCCGAACGGATTTATACGGATCAATCCAACCGGCGCCGTGACCCTGGTCATTCCGATGATCGAGATGGGACAGGGGGTTTACACGTCGCTCTCGATGCTTCTCGCTGAAGAACTGGAAGTGAAGCTTGACCAGGTTCAGGTTCAGCATGCGCCGCCAAATCATGCGCTTTACGTCAACTCGATCATAGGTATTCAAAATACAGGTGGTTCCGCCTCTGTCCGCGCCTTCTGGACACCGCTGCGTCAGGCAGGGGCGATGGGTCGTAATCTGTTGATTGCGGCAGCCGCAAAGCGATGGAATGTCGATCCAGCGACTTGCCGCGCCAAGGATGGCGTCGTGTTCGATGCGTCAGGCTCGAAGCATCTGAGCTACGGTGAACTTGCGAGCGCCGCGGCGAAATTGCCTGTGCCGCCTGCGGCAATCGTCAAATTGAAGGATCCGAAGGATTTCACCTTGATCGGCACGCGTGCCAAGCGCGTGGATTCAGCAATAAAGGTCGATGGGCGCGCGCTCTACGGCATCGATACGCGACTGCCGGGTATGAAGGTTGCGGCGGTTGCTATTTCGCCCGTGCTTGGTGGCAAAGCGAAAACGGTGGACGAGAAGGCCGCGCTGGCAGTGAAGGGCGTCCGGCAGGTGGTCAATATCGATGAAGCTGTCGCCATGGTAGCGGATCACATGGGTGCAGCGAAGAAGGGTCTCGAGGCCGCTGCCATCACGTGGGACGACGGGCCGAATGGCAAGGTCAGCAACGCCGATATCGTCAAGCAATTGGAGGAGGAATCCAAAAAGCCGGGCGCTGTCGCTCGTAACGTCGGTGATGCGGGAAAGTCACTTGCGGAGGCAGCGCAACGGGTTGACGCCGTCTATCAGGTGCCTTTCCTGGCCCATGCAGCGATGGAGCCGATGAACTGTACCGTTCATCTGCAGAAGGATCGTTGCGACATCTGGGTCGGGACGCAGGCACCTACGATCACGCGGTCTCTGGTGGCCGAACTCACCGGTCTGCCAAAGGATGCGGTCAAGATTCACAATCATCTGATTGGCGGTGGCTTCGGCCGAAGGCTGGAGGCCGATGGCACGGTGCTGGCTGTCAAGATCGCCAAGCACGTCGATGGTCCGGTGAAGGTGATCTGGAGCCGCGAGGAAGACATCCAGCACGATATGTATCGGCCGTACTATCTCGATCGGCTGTCGGCCGGACTTGATGCGGCCGGCAAGCCGGTTGCCTGGACGCATCGGATCGCCGGCTCCTCAGTCATGGCTCGCTATTATCCCCCTTACGTCAAGGACGGATTGGACCCCGATGCCGTAGAAGCGGCGGCTGAGCCGCCCTATGCACTGCCCAATATCCACGTCGACTTTGTCCGGGTCGAGCCCCCTGGTGTCCGGACGTCTTGGTGGCGTGGCGTCGGACCGACTCACAATGTTTTTGTGGTCGAAAGCTTCATAGATGAGCTCGCGCATGCTGCGAAGCAGGATTCCGTCGCTTATCGCAAGGGATTGCTTGGCCACAATCCGCGAGCGCTTGCTGTTCTGTCCCTTGCCGCAGAAAAAGCAGGGTGGGGATCACCACTTCCCGTGCGGCATGGCCGCGGGATTTCGGTACAATTCGCATACGGGAGTTACACGTCGCAGGTCGCCGAGGTCGAGGTGGCGGCCGATGGCTCTGTCAAAGTCAAGCGGATCGTCTGCGCGATTGATTGCGGCATGTACGTCAATCCCGATACGATCGAAGCACAGGTTCAGGGTGGAACGCTTTTCGGGCTGACCGCTGCGCTCCATGGGTCAATCACTTTCAAGGATGGACGCGTCGAGCAGAACAATTTCGACAGCTATCTGCCGATGCGTATCGACGAGGTGCCGGTGGTGGAGACGCACTTGATTAAGAACGCAGAAGCTCCAGGTGGCGTTGGTGAAGCTCCGACGGCCATTGTCAGTGCCGCAGTCACTAATGCGATCTTCGCCGCCACCGGCAAGCGCCTACGCAGCCTGCCGATCGATACAAATTCGCTGAAGTCGTCGTCTTAGTCCTTGCCCGTCATCCCGCGCGCGTCGCAGCGCGCACGGCATAACGGCCCGGGACTAGAGCCCCGAGCATAACGACCATGGGAGCGCTCGCGTTCTCCGCTCGGAAGAAATCACCTCTCAGAAGACGCCGTCTCGGGTTGCAAACTCGATCCGCTTCGAAGCTGTCATGTGGGTTCCCTAGGTAGTGCCGGCAACCGAACTACGGCCTCGTCCGTTCAGGGTCCTAATTTCGTCTCAAGACGTCGCGAGAATCGATGGCGAGAGACGAAGTTCAATGGTACGAACGAGCATGGCGACGCCCTCGCTGATCCTTGGAGAACAGGCTTCGGAGCACTATCGGCGCCGGTAGCCAGGCAGTAAAGGGCCACTACAGTCATGCGGAACACTTCGAAAGCGATTCCGAGGCAGGCTCTCGTCGGGCAGAACGTTTCGCTGCCCGCGACTTCCACTGTCAAATTGTCTACAACAGATCTCAACAACTTGATGCAGGCGCTCGACATCGATGTCATCGCCCTGACTGAGCTTCTGGTGCCGCATGGCCATCGAGCCGAAATGGGAATGATTGACGCACCCGCGATCCACTACAACTTGAGTGGCGTGGGACGCATCTCTATCAACGGCGGACCAAAGATACCGTTAAGCCCTCATTTGCTCATCATCGTGCCGCCAAACACTCCGTTCATGATCGAGGTTGACGGTGGAAGTGGCCCACCGAAGCTCATTTCGAGAGACTGCTGGACTCGTCAAGACGGTATCCTCCGCATCGCAATGCCAAACGAGCAACCCGAAATCGTTCAGATATGCGGCTTTTTTAACGCATCCTTTGGTCAGTCTGTGAGGCTGTTCGGAGAACTCCGCGAACCGGTGATCGAACAGTTCGAGCCGGCGGACAAAATCGATCTGAAGCTTCGCGAGGCTATGGACGAGCTGTTACAGCAAGAGGTCGGCGTTGGAGCCATGACGGCGTCTCTGTTCAAGCAAATCGTTGTCTCATTGGTGCGAAGGTCCCTCAAGTCATCCCAGCGGTGGACTGAGCGATTCTCGATACTTGCCGACAGGCAGCTCACCCGTGCTTTTGCAGATATGGTGGCGCGGCCAGGAGCCGCCCATTCAGTTCAAAGCCTAGCACACGGTGCAGGATTGAGTCGTTCGACATTCATGGCGCGATTCTCGGACATCTTTGGACAATCCCCGATGGTCGTCTTGCGAGACTTGAGAATGCGCCAGGCTGCGATCGATTTGACGACAACGACGATGTCGATCGACGTCGTTGCTCACAATGCGGGGTACGAGAGCCGTTCAAGTTTTGTGCGAGCTTTTCGAAAGGCGTACGAACGAGATCCGAGCGACTATCGGCGGATAGCCAAGGAGGGTAAAGCCCAGAAGGGTATCTGAGAACGAGGTGCCGGTTTGTTTTTGACGCAAAGGATCGAAGATCCGAAAGCAAGAAGGGGGCGCCCGTCACGGCGCCGCCCCGCTTTGCGTCAGCGCTTGCTTAGGCCGGTCTGATGGGTTGGACGTGCCCAACCACAGCACGAGCTCCTTGTGTACCGAGGCCGCTTGCAACATTTCGCTTCAAGTTGGCCGCAGCGAAGGCGTACCCCCCGGAAGCACCGTCAACGAAGTGCATGTGATTAGCTTGCGTGGGTGATGGCACAAAGCACGTAAGATTTGCGGCCAACTGTCGATGCGTTCCAAAAAAGCATGCGCCTCGTCGCTGAGCCTCTTCCAGGCGTGCGTCTATGAGGTCGGCGAGTTCAGATGAGCAGTCCACTGTCATACGTAGGCCGTCATCGAATTTTCGGTAATCTGTATTCTCCACAAGCTCTCGTCGGAACCGAGCTTCATGAAAGCCACCAATAGGAATTCCCAGTAGGGTGCCCACCCGCGCCAGAATGGCGCGCAAGCACTTCGCAGCCCAAGCCGCAAAGGGCATATTTCGGCTGCCTTTCTTGATGGCATGATCAAGATGGTCGCCGGTCCATGCGGGGAGCGGGCCTTCGGCAGGCAATGGATGTAGGTTGGGCTCATCTGAACGGAGTGTCCGCAGGAGCTGCTGTATAAGTTCCACGAACGAAGTCGGATCATCGCGCGGGACGACGATAAGAGACAAGATGACGCCGTGCTTGGTACTGATCGGCGCAAATCGGCACGAAAGACCTGTGAGGTCGGCGGTTACTCCCATGGGCGCGCGTGGGACGGTGTAGCCGCCTTGCTTGAGTTTGCGCTCGGCCCAGGCAAGTCCTCCGCCGGCAAACATCGCGTAGGTGACATTCGAGGAGGGCGCGAAGCGGGCTACCAGGACGTCCAAGTGCTGAGCGCGAATGTCCGCGACAGGAATGATCGCAATGCGCAACGTGAGACCCAATGCGTCTTCAGCCCAAGCGGCGGTTTTTGCCAAGGTATCCTTGATGATGGGCGAATAGACGCCGGGCGCGGCGAAGCTCGCGCCATCTCCTCCGAACGTAGACGGAAACTGTAGGTCGGGTAGTGCATTGCTGACGGCGGCAAGAACCGCTGCACCGGCCGTATTCACCTCGCGGTACCGTCCTTTTTCAATAGCTTCGGTCGAATGGCTGACGTCCGTAACGGCGATGATCCAGTCATTGGGTAGAGGGCGATACCGATCTCGCCGCATTACGTCATCAAAAGAGTCAAAGGGCACAAGTGCCTGATAGAAGCGGTGGTCATCGGCCTCTTGGTCAACCTTTAGCTGGAAAAGACCGACTTCGAAGGCTGGCTCTGATCCGTCCACCATCATTTGCACTTCCTTCGGTCGTCGTCGGGGTTCGGGGCCACCACCTCAGCGACACACACGCATCGAGCATGACAGTCACCCGAGATTCGCGGGTGGGCGTGTGCTCGGGGTTAAGCTCTCCTGGTCGTCTCGAAAAGGCCATGTGCGACGTTCCGCCTTGTCGATCCAGTTTTTCCGCTTCAGATCGTCGACCAGCATCGCCGTGGCGTGGCGCGCAAGCGCCTGGGTCGGGGCGTTGGTATTGCCGCTGGTGATGTTCGGCATGATCGAGGCGTCGATCACCCGGAGGCCGTCGACCCCGCGGACCCTGAGCCTTGCGTCGACCACCGCTCGCGCATCCTGGCCCATCCGGCACGTTCCGACCGGGTGCCACATCGTCGTCACGACACGCTTCACCCATTCGCCGATCTCCGCGTCCGACTGGATATGCGGGCCGGGATCCATCTCTTCCTCGATCACCGGCGCCAACGACTCCTGGGCCATAACCTCGCGGATCGCGCGCACCGATTCCACCGCGGCCCTCAAGTCTTCCTCCTCGCCGATGAAGTTCGGGTTGATGAGGGGCATCGACGTCGGGTCGCTGTCGGCCAACCGCACCCAGCCACGGCTCTTGGGCTGAAGCACCACGAGTTCGAAGGTGACGCCCGAGCGGTCGCCCGCCGGGCCGAGTTGCTCGTTCAAGATGATAGGAGCGTGATAGCATTGGATCGTGGGTTCGGCGGCGAAGTCGGACGGATTCCAGTGAGTAACCGTCTCGATGCCGTTGCCCGACGCCGGGCCATCCTTGGTGGCGAGATAACGCAGGCCCGCCTTCACGGTGCCGAGTCCCTGCGCGGCCGCCTGATAGCCGAGATCGCCCTTCACATAGGCACGGACCGGTACCATCGGGTGGTCGTGGAGATTTTCGCCCACCCCGGGAGAATCGACAATCACTGCGATGCCGTGCCGCTGCAGCTGCTCGGCCGGTCCTATGCCCGAGTGCATGAGTATCTTCGGGCTATGGACAGACCCGGCCGACAACACGACCTCGCCGGCCATGATCCTCTCGAGGCCATTGTCCTTCAGCTCGATGCCGACAGCCCGCTTGTTTTCGATAAGAATCCGAACGACGGTCTTGCCGGTGAGAAGGGTCACGCGGCCCGAGGTGAGGTGCGGACGCAGATAAGCATCGACCGCGCTGCACCGGCGCTGATTTCCGACCGTCGACTGCACCGGCGAGACGCCGATCTGGCTCTCGCCGTTATAATCGGGATTATAGGGAATCCCATATTCCTGGAATGCCTTGAGGCAATATTGGTTCAGCTTATTGATGCCCTTAGGCAACTGGACCGCCAGACCACCATTGATGCCGTGATATTCGTCGTGGAAGGTGTCGTTGTCTTCCTGCGCCATGAAGATCGGAAGCAGGTCTTCATACGACCATTTGCCGGTGTCGCCGACCGCGTCTTGCCACGCGGCGAAGTCGCGTGTCTGACCACGGACGTAGCACATCGCGTTGATCGAGGAGCCGCCGCCGAGCACCTTGCCTGAGCGATAGGCTCGCTTGGTGCCGTGCTGGGGAACCGTCTCGTATTTCCAGACATGCCGGTCGTGGACCAGTATATTGGCGAAGCCGGCAGGAATGTGGATGAACGGATCGCGATCCATGTCGCCCGCTTCGATCAGCGCGATCGACGCATCGGTGTGTTCGGCGAGATAACTCGCAACGACGCAGCCGGCCGCGCCCGCGCCAACAATGACAATGTCGTACCCCTCTTGAGACATAAGCGTCTTTCTCTTCCGCGCCATTTGTATCATTCAACAACACCCGTCGCTGGCGCAGCGCCATCGCGGTGCCTGATCCTGAGATTGATCGGACCATGCTTTTGGAGAGTGACCTTGCAACGCCGGCGAGGGAAATCACCTCTCGCCATAGAGTCGATAGACGATCGTTATTGTCGCTTGCAGCGCGGCGTGATGCCGTAGCGAGGAACGCCAACAGTCCCGGCGCTGATGCTCCGCGCCAGTCCTCGTCAGAGGCGAGGCTCATTTTCATGACGAAAGGAGTTGCTGACAGTGAACGTTTTAAGCCGTTTGCCGCCGTGGTGATGGCCGCGTTCATCCTCGTGGGCCGCGTGCCCCACGCCGGCCGCCGCCCTCGCCTAGCTGGTCCGAACCCCGCACATACCCGCGATGATCGCGGCCGAGATAACGGCGCTTATTGCGACGCCCGCGCCCCAAAGACGATTTGCAGCGCGTCGATCGACGCCGTGCGCGATCAGCACCACCCGCAATCCCGACGCAAGGTGGCTTAGAACAAAAAACACGCCGAGCGCGTAATGAGGCAACAGGCGGATATTCCATGCGTCGTGAATGAGGCCGGTCGGGGCTCCGATCGCGAAATTCCAATCGGTTGGTATACCGAGAACGCTTCGAGCGTAGATGAAAACCGAGTTCATGTGCCCGAGGATGTACAGCGAGAGGTAGGCCCCCGACGCGACCTGAAATGTCCGATGGAAGCCCTGCGGGGCGGAACTCCAACGCCATGCCAGAAACAGGCCGGTGCCGATCTGGAAAAGCATGGCCGCGACCAACAGCGGTTCACCCACGCGAGAGCGGTAGACAACGCGGCCGATCTTCATGACGGCCGCATGTGCGTCGGGGCCGATCAACCCGAACAGGTGATTGGCTAGATGGAACGCCACGTATAGGCACAGGACCGCCGCCGTCATTCCGTGGACGATGCGCCAGCGCCCCACGGTCGGCCGCCTTGCAGCGACGCGATTGCGGGCGGTCTGTGACCAAATCGCGATTGCGAGCCAAAGCACGCACCACACGATTTCGTCGGGGATAGGGCTGTGAATCAGGGCCTGAGCGACGCCAAGAAAGACATAGAGCGTTGGGGCCGCCACGCCAGCATAGGCGAGCCGCCGCGCCCCTGGATCGGCGTCGCGCCGGCGAGCGAGCACGAGCGCGAGAAACGGCACGACGAATGCCGCGGCCAGGATCAAGGTCGCGCCGACAATTGCGAGGGGCGAAGGCGTTGCGGCCCGCGTGCCAACGACGGCATGAAAGGCCCGGAGTAGAAACGGGTAGCAAATGGCCGCCGCTGCGGGAGCCAGCGCCAAATAGTCGAAGCGCGGCCCGATCGCGGCGCCTCGGTCCTGCGGCTGAGCAAACGCGCCCATCTTGAACCCCTTGAATATCAGCCGCGCGATCCGGCCGCACCGCCCGAAGGCCTGTACCGTGCAAGCCCTCTACCATCGGCGCTATCAAGAATGATCCCGGGCCAAGCCCCAGGTTTATCGCTCTCGGTAGGATTCGCTTCGGCGACCGTCACGGTGAGGATTCCAAGCAGCCGAACTCGTCGGCCTCCACAATCCCCGCGGCTGAGATAGGCTGCGACCAGAGCGAGAGCCGCGCCGCGCGCCGATTAGAGCGCAGTCAAAGGCGTCCGGAACGCGATCGCTAGGATTGGGGCGCTCCGCGCGGGTTCGTGACGGACGGCTGCGGACGAAAATCGGCAACGTCTCGACCCTCGACGCCGCCGCCTTCAACCCGCTGCACGCCTGTCCAATCCCGAACGCGTCGCGACTGGCTCCTCAGGCGCGTTAAAGACTGACGTCGTGAGCAGGACAGCGGCAGCGAGGACCCAGTAGTACCAGGCGTCGAGCCCAATGAATTTGAAGGCAAACGGTGCGATAACAAACACCACGCCGACGGCGCGATCGACCCATAGGTGCAGCCAGTAGGGGATGATCCGGACGAGACCGGTGGGATGGTCGGTCACAGCGGCCAAGAGCAGCGCGGCGACACCGGCAACAACCGAAAGCCACATTGCGACCGGTCCGCTCTGGCCGAGCTTCAGCACGAACGGCGCTGCGATCAGGACGATCGCGACTGGATAATCGATCAGGTAGGCGTGGATAGATTTGGTGATGAAGCGGAACGACATCGGTGACTCCTACATGATCGGTTGCTGGAGCGGGTCC
This sequence comes from Bradyrhizobium sp., assembly GCA_028290305.1. The sequence continues at coordinate 7,276 of JAQGKC010000194.1, read as the reverse complement.
TTGTGACGCGGAAGTCCAGCCACCCAAGAGGACGATCACGCCGTCCTATGCTGGCAAGCACTCCACACAACCGTCACAGGTCAGCCCGTTTAGATGCACAGAAAGGATATGCCGGCACGCCAACCATTAGAAATGCCCGATCGTTATGATTTCCATTCCACTCGCCCGGCGCCATGGCCGCATCCCACGGCAGAGGAAGCGCGCGGCTAATACGGGCAGATTTGGTCAACTCTCGGAGACCGGCCGATCGAGGCGCTTGTCAGGGTGACAGCGATAGTGTTCCGGCTTCATCGCGCATCGGCGTCACCGCGACTCACTCCGCCGCGGCTACCATCGTCTGGGTCGGCTTGCCCTCGTTCTTGCCTTCCGCGAGGTTGCGCACCACCATGTAGAAGATCGGCGTGAAGATCAGGCCGAACAGCGTGACGCCGAGCATGCCGAAGAACACGGCGACGCCGACCGCCTGGCGCATTTCCGATCCGGAGCCGGTGGAGATGACGAGCGGCAGCACGCCGAGGATGAAGGCGAACGAGGTCATCAGGATCGGCCGCAGGCGGAGCCGACAGGCCTCGATGACAGCCTCCAGCCGCGACCTGCCCTCGAGCTCGATGTCGCGCGCGAACTCGACGATCAGGATCGCGTTCTTGGCCGCAAGTCCTACCAGCACCAGGAAGCCGATCTGGGTCAGGATGTTGACGTCCTGGCCCATGATGCGCACGCCGATGGTGGCCGCGAACAGGCACATCGGCACGATCAGGATCACCGCGAACGGCAGCGTCCAGCTACCATATTGCGCCGCCAGCACCAGATAGACGAACAGTACGCAGATCGGGAACACATAGAGGCCGGCATTGCCATCCGTCACCTGTTGATAGGACAGATCGGTCCATTCGAAGGAAAAGCCGCTCGGCAATATTTCGTCGGCCAGTTGCTTGATGGTGTTGAGCGCCGTCGTCGAGCTCACGCCCGGTGCCGGCTCACCCTGCAGTTCGGACGCCGAGTAGAGATTGTAGCGCGCGACGCGATCGGGTCCCGAGATGTCCTTGAAGTCCACGACGCTTCCGAGCATCACCATGTCGCCAGCGGCGTTACGGGTACGCAGCCGCGCGAGATCGGAGGTCTCCATGCGGAAGGGGAGATCGGCCTGTGCGGTGACGTGATAGGTGCGCCCGAACAGGTTGAAGTCGTTGACATAGGTCGAGCCAAAGTAAGTCTCGATCGTGTCGGTGACGTTGGCGATCGGCACCCCGAGCTTCTGCGCCTTGATACGGTCGATATCGACGAACAATTGCGGCGTATTCGCCGTGAACGGCGAGAATACCGAGGTCAGGTTTGGCGACTTCCGCGCGGCGGCGACGAGTTCGTCGGTCGCGGCTGCGAGCAGCTCGGGACCGCGCCCTTGTCGATCCTGGATGCGGATGGTGAAGCCGCCGCCGGTGCCGATGCCTGGCACCGCGGGCGGTGGAATGACGATGATGAAAGCGCCCTGGATCACCGAAAGCCGCTTGCGCAGATCGGCTGTGATCGCGTTGGCCGACAACCCCTTCTTCTGCCGTGCCTCCGGCTCGTCGAACACCGGGAACAACGCCGCGGCGTTGCCGGCCTGCGTGCGCGTCGCACCGGAGAACCCGGTGAAGGCCCCGACACGGACGATACCGGGCGTATCCAGCGCAATCCGCTCGATTTCGCGCACCACCGCAGTGGTCCGCGTCAGCGACGCGGCGCCTGGCAATTGCGCCGAGATGATGAGGTAACCGCGATCCTGTGCCGGAATGAAGCCCTGCGAGGTGGTGGCGAGCAGCCAGCCGGCGCTGCCGATCAACGCGAAATAGATCACAAGCATAACCACCGTGTGCCGGATCATGAAGTCGGCGGCGGCCGCGTAGCCGTGGGCCAGGCGATCGAAGATACGGTTGAACAGTGCGGTGAAGCTGTCCCAGCCGCGCGCGACGATGTTCCAGCGCGCCGGCGGCCGCTTGTCCTCGTGCGGAGTAAGGATCTGCGAGGCCAGTGCCGGCGACAGCGTCAGCGAGCAGAAGCAGGAGATCGCGGTCGCGACCGCAATCGTGACGGCGAATTGCTGGAAGAACTGTCCGGAAATGCCGCCCAGGAAGGCTGTCGGCACGAACACCGCGCAGAGCACCAGCGCGATCGAGACCAGCGCGCCGCCGACCTCTTCCATGGTCTTGAGCGCCGCCTCGCGCCGGCTCATACCGAGCTGGAGATGTCGCTCGACATTTTCGACAACCACGATAGCGTCGTCGACCACGATGCCGACCGCGAGGACCAGACCGAAAAGCGTCAAATTATTAATCGAGAATCCGAGCGCGGCCATCACCGCGAAAGTGCCGACCAGCGACACCGGGATCGCGATGATCGGGATGATCGCGGGCCGCCACCCCTGCAAAAACACCAGCACCACGATGACGACGAGCGCCATCGCCTCGTAGATCGTTTTGATCAGCTCATGGACCGATTGGGCGATGAATTCGGTGGGGTTGTAGCCGATATTGTAGTCGAGCCCCTTCGGGAAGCTCGTCTTGAGCTGCGCCATCGTGTCGGAGATATGCTTCGCGGTGGCGAGCGCGTTCGATCCGGGCCGTTGCGTCACCACCATTGCGACGGCCGACTTGCGCAGGATGAAGCTGCTGGTGGCGTAGGACAACGCACCGAGCTCGACACGGGCGACGTCGCGCAGCTGCACGGTACGGCCGTCGGAGCCGGCCTTCACCACGATGTCCTCGAACTGCCTGATATCTTTGAGGCGGCCAGTGAAGACGAGGTTCGGCTGGAATGCGCGATCGGCGATCGGCGGCTCCGCGATCTGTCCGCCTGCGATTTGCAGATTCTGCGCCCGGATCGCTGCCAGCACCTCGCTCGATGTCAGACCGAGATTGGCGATCCGGTCAGGATCGAGCCACAACCGCATCGAGTAGTCGCGCGCGCCGAACATCTGGATGTCGCCGACGCCGTCGAGCCGCAAAAGCTGATCGCGGACCTGCAGCAACGTGTAGTTGGAGATGTAGAGCTGATCGAAGGTGTCGTCGGGCGACAGCACGAACACTGCCATCAGGATGTCGGGCGAGTTCTTGCGGGTGACGACGCCGTTGCGTTGCACCTCCTCGGGCAGCCGCGGCTGCGCGATCGCGACGCGATTCTGCACCAGCACCTGGGCCTTGTCGAGGTCGGTGCCGAGCTTGAAGGTGACGGTGATGGTGAGCTGGCCATTCGAGGTCGCCTGGCTGTAGAGATACAGCATGTCTTCGACGCCGTTGATCTCCTGCTCGATCGGGGCGGCGACGGTGTCGGATACGGTCTGCGCCGAGGCGCCCGGATATTGCGTGGTGACGGTAACAGTCGGCGGCGCCACCTGCGGATATTCCGAGACCGGCAGCGTCTGGTAGGCGATCGCGCCGACGATCAAAAGCACGATCGACAGCACCATCGCAAGGATGGGCTGGTTGATGGAAAGCCTGCCGAGATTCATGGCTTGGCACCTGCGGGCTTATCGCCTGCCGGCGCTTGCGCCATTTTCGGTGTCACCTTGGCGCCGACGCGGGCGCGCTGCAGGCCGTCGACGATGACGCGGTCCTCCGGCTTGAGCCCCTCACGGACCACCCGCAGCCCCTCGTCGAGTGGCCCGAGCACGACCGGTCTTGCTTCCACCGTGTTGTCGTCCTTGACCACGAACACGATCTTGCGCGACTGGTCGGTCGCGATCGCGGAGTCCGGCAACAGCAAGGCCTCGTAAGGCGCGCTGCCGATCAGCCGGACGCGGCCGAATTGACCCGGCAGCACCGACAGATCCTTATTGGGGATCACGGCGCGGCTGCGCAGCGTGGCGGTCGAGACATCGAGGCGGTTGTCGAGAAAATCCGTTGTGCCCTCATGCGAGGGCTTGGTTTGGCCGGTCAGCGTCACCTGCACCGGGTTCGCCGTATCGCGCGAACTCGGCCGCTTGCCCGCGAACCAGAGCTTGCTGTTGCGCTGATAGGTCGCCTCGTCGACATCGAAATAGATGTAGATCGGATCGAGCGAGACGATCGAGGTGAGCAGCGTTGCACCGCCCTCGCTGCCTTGCACGAGGTTGCCGGGCGTCACCAGATGGCGGCTGACGCGGCCGGTGATCGGGGCCACCACATGGCTGAATTCGACATTGAGCTGCGCGGCCTTTAGCGCACCCTCGGCCTGCGTCTCGGCGGCGCGCGCCGCCTGCAACGCCTGGCGGCGCTGATCGACGACTTGCTCCGAGACCGCGCTGGTCTGCACCAGGGTCAGCCCGCGCTCGAGATCACGCTTGGCAAGCTCCCCCTTGGCGCGCGCGTCAGCGAGCTGACCTTCGGCCTGCAGCACGACCGCCTCGAACGGGCGCGGATCGATGATGTAAAGCAGATCGCCGGCGTGGACGATCGCACCGTCCTTGAACTCGACACTGTTGACGAAGCCGCCGACGCGGGCGCGAATCTGAACCTCCTCGATCGCCTCGAAGCGACCGGTGAACTCGTCCCAATCTGTGACCGTCCGTTTGACCGGTTGCGCCACCGTCACCGGCGGCGGCGCGGCGGCCTGCGATTGCGCCTTCTCGCCGCAGCCAGCGAGCGCCAACGCGAACAGCATACCGATCGGTGCCCCGCCGCATCGTGGAAGGCGACGAAACGAACCGCGATCGAGCCGGGTCGCCGGAGCCGGATGCTCCGTTCTGTCAGTCGTACTCACTTCCGTCTCCCCAAGGACCTAGAATGTTGCATTGAATTGGACAGGTCGACACTGTTACCGTCGACCGGTCTCGATACAGGCAGCAGCATTCGCACCGCTGTTCCGATGCCGACCTCGGACTTGATTTCAATAGCGCCGTCGTAATGTCAGTGTGTCCATGGCGCGACGATTTCGATTACGTCGTTGCTTTGCATATCGACCCCCTGCCTTTTCAATCTTCCATCGTGTTCCGCGTATCGATCGCGGAACCGCAAGTTTCGCCACGACGATGCTTGGAGAATGACCTTGCAATGCCGGCGAGGGAAATCACCTCTCGCCATGGAGTCGATAAACGATCGTTATTGCCGCGCGCTAGGCAACTCAAAGATCGACGGACGCTCAGAGAGGGCCCTCATACTCGCCACGCGCCGGATAATCATTGGCGATGGTGAAGTCGATCGCCTGAAGCAATTCCGAGAACAGCGGGCGTGCGAACGGCATTGTTTGAACCGCGCCGTAATACAAAGTACCGTCCGGGCGGACGAGGAATACGGCTGGCTCCGAAAATAGCGGCGGCTCCTCGATGTTAATCGATGTCTTTCCACGCGACGACGAAATATAGAGTCCCCATTTGCGAGCAACCGTGAGCGGCAGCGAATGCCCGAATCGCAAACTGGTGCCGACCTTGCTCGCCATTTCCTGAGCGCGCTCGGTAACGTCAGAGCTGACGGCGATGACCTTTGTGCCGCGACGCTCATATTCAGGGATCAGCTTTTCCAGGTCGCGCAGATACTTGAGGCAGACCGGGCAATGGAGCCCGCGATAAAAGGATATCAACGTAAATAACTTCGGTGCGTCGGCAGCAAGGTCAAAGTCGCCATGAGCAAGGGTCGGCAGGCGCAGTTCGGGAACCGGTCGACGAGGCAGCAGCATTCTCTTCTCCGCGGTTATTGCCAAAGCACATCAGGAATTCCAGCACTAGGCGGATGACATGCAGTGTGCACTATACCAGTGGTCGATTTCGCCTGCGGTCCACACCCGGTCACGACGTGCGATGTGTGTAAACGCCCGCGACCCATCCACTCCCAAGCTGAGCCCCTCTGGGCTGAGACTACGTCGGTGACTTTTTATCGGGAAATGCCCGATCGTTATGATTTCTATTCCCGCGCGTTGACCGCGCGTTACGGTGTCGATGGCTTCTGTGCTCTCTTGGAGCACGAGGTCGAAACGGAGCCCTGAGGGAGTGCTCCTACCGCCATCTCGAAATCATCACCCTCCAGCGCTCCCTTTCGGCGTGAGAAGCGGATGTTTGTACCGCGCCCTTGATTTTCGCGCGCCGCGTCGATGGCATCGATTCCATAGCCACAGGTCATTGGACCATCAAGTTTCGTGGTCGTATTTTTGTTCGTCTGCAAAAGAATTCGGAAGATGACGACATACCACACGCGAGGAGTGGACGATGAAGGCAATCGTTGTGACGGACCAGGCTGCGGGAACCGCCGGGATGAAGCTGGTGGAGCGGCCCGAGCCGCAGGCAGCGATCAACGACGTCGTCGTTCAGGTTCATGCGTCGGGATTCGTCGGGACTGAGCTGACGTGGCCCTCGACCTGGACCGATCGCCTCGACCGTGACCGAACACCATCGATCCCCGGGCACGAGCTGGCCGGAGTGGTCACCGCTCTTGGCTATGGCACGACGGGACTGTCGGTGGGACAGCGGGTGTTCGGCCTCACGGACTGGACTCGCGACGGCACGCTGGCGGAGTATGTAGCCGTCGAGGCACGCAACCTCGCACCGCTGCCGGGCGACGTTGACTTCACCGTGGGTGCGGCCCTCGTGATGTCGGGCCTGACCGCGTGGCAGGGGCTGTTCGAGCACGGCCGCCTTCGTGCGGGGCAGACCGTCCTCGTGCACGGTGCGGCCGGCGTAGTCGGTTCGATGGCGACCCAGCTCGCACGTGAGGCCGGCGCGTACGTCATCGGCACCGGGCGCGCTGCCGGCCGTCAGACGGCTCTCGACTTCGGCGCACAGGAGTTCGTCGACCTCGATAACGGCGCCCTGGAAGATGTCGGCGGGGTCGATCTGGTTTTCGATGTCCTCGGCGGCGACATCGCGAAGCGGTCTGCGGGCGTGATTCGCGCCGGAGGAACGCTGGTGACCATTGCCGGCCCGACCGAGGCGCGGCCCTCTGGCGGTCTGACTATCGACTTCGTCGTCGTACCCGATCGCGCCCAATTGAGTGAGCTCGTCCAGCGGTTCCGGGATGGTCGGCTGCGGACAAACATCGGCAAAGTGGCTGCCCTCGACGATGCGGTTGCCGCCTTCAACCCGACCGAGCGGATCAAGGGAAAGACGATCATCCGCGTTCATCCAGGAGTAGGGGATTGCCTAACGCCCACGAAGGCGCAATTCACGCGCCGAAGGAGAGTTTAGATGTCGAACACGATTACGCCGACCGTTTTCTATCGCACGCTTAACGTGGAGGGGCTGGAAATCTTCTATCGCGAAGCCGGTCCCCGGGATGCTCCCACCGTTCTGCTCTTGCACGGCTTTCCGTCGTCTTCTCATATGTTCCGCAAT
>JAQGKC010000182.1 GCA_028290305.1 Bradyrhizobium sp. | reverse complement strand
AAGATGCCCAATCGCACGTTCAATATAGGCAGGCCATCGTGTCCCCGCGGGGCGAGGCCCGGTCGGATACCGATTTCATTTTCGATCTCGCCGTTCGTCTCGGCCTTGGCGAGCATTTCTGGAATGGGGATGTCGAAGCGGCCTACCGGTATCAGCTTGGCCCGAGCGGAATTTCCCTGGATCAGCTCCGGGCCGCACCCGCCGGATTGCGGAAACCGCTGACGACCGCTTACAGCAAGCACACGCTAAGCGACGAAAAGGGAAACCTGCACGGCTTCGCGACTCCTTCCCGCAAAGTGGAATTCTGGTCCGAGACGTTCCTAGATCACGATTATACAGCGCTTCCAGACTTTGTCGAACCGCCGATCGGTCCGGTTGCCCGCCCTGAGCTAGCGGCTTCCTTTCCCCTGATTTTGACCTGCGCCAAGCCGAGTCTGTTTTGTCAGACCCAGCATCGGGCGCTGCCGAGCCTGCGCAAGCGTGCATTGCATCCGGAAATCGAACTGAATCCCGCAACAGCAGCAGCCCGCGGAATCAAGAACGGTGATTGGGTTGACGTACGCACCCCCGTCGGTGGAATGCGAGCGCGGGCGCGTTTCAGTGAAAAAATTGATCCCCGCGTTGTCGTTGGCGAGCATGGCTGGTGGCAGGCTTGCGATGAATTGGGAATCGATAGTACCGATCCTTTCAGTCCGAACGGCGCGAACTTCAATCTGCTAATTGACGTCACCATCCGCGATCGTGTCAGCGGCACCCCATCCCATCGATCGAATCTTTGCGATGTTCAACCGATCCGGTGATTTCTCGTCCTGAAGGGGATGGGTCCAGGGGTCATTTGCGACGTTATGAGTGTCTACCGGACACTTCCGGTCTACCGCGGTCAACGGCGTCATAGAACCGGCCCGGTTGGTCCAGTGCTAAGGAACGGTAATCAACGTGTTGACTACCCGAACGCCACAGCCCGTAGTTCCGGTAAAACCGACATAAGCTCACAGGGGCCCCTGGTCACGCGGCTGGTCCTAGCCGCGAATTGAGCTGCTCTCGCAGCAAAAGGAAGTCGATGGGTTTAGTCAGCAGGCCCTCTGCGCCACTTTCGATTGCTTTGCGTTTGGTGTCGTCGTCGCCGTAGGCTGTGATCATGATGACGGGCACGTTAGGCCGCATTTCCTTTATTTTCGGTAGCATCTCCAGACCAGTCATGCCGGGCATGTTGATGTCTGAAAACACTAACGCCGGTGACTGCTCGGCAGCATTCGCAACACGCGCCAGTGCGTCCGATGCCGATACGGCGAAGTGCATTACGAAGCGTTCAGCACGCAATTCCCGCCTAAATTGCTGACGAAACAGCGCCTCAACGTCGGGTTCATCGTCCACCACAAGAACCAGTGCCGCCACTTTGAACCTCTAGCTTTTTCTATTGTTTGCAGGGCTGGTTGTCCGAGGCAGAACAACGGTGAACTCTGTGAATTGTCCAGGTTGCGTATCAACCTTTATCCTGCCGCCGTGTTGTTTAACTATAATATCATAGCTTATCGAAAGACCAAGCCCGGTGCCTTCACCAGCCGGCTTAGTCGTGAAGAACGGGTTGAATACCTTTTCCTTCACCTCCGGCGGGATTCCGGTACCGTTGTCGCGTATGCGTATCTCAACCTCGCTACCGAGACTTTTAGTTGCGGCGCTGAGCACTGGTTCGAAATCTCCGCCACCATTCTCGGCTTTACGCTTGCTCGCAGCATAAAATCCGTTCGAGATCAGATTGATAAAAGCGCGGGTAATTTCCTGCGGGAACACGTCGATCGCGCCAGCGTCCGGGTCAAGGTCGCGTCGCAGCGTGATATTGAATCCCGGTTTTTCGGCCCGTGCGCCATGATAGGCGAGATTGAGGCTCTCATCGAGAAGCGCATTGATGTCCGCAGGCCGCTGTTCGCCCGAGCCTTCGCGGGAATGCAACAACATGTTCTTGACGATGGAGTCGGCGCGCTTGCCATGCTGGACTACCTTCTCCAGGTTGGACTTGAGCATCTGCGTCAGTTCGCCGACGTCACCGCGCATCTTCTGATCGAGCGGGGCTGGAGCCAAGGTCTCATCCAATTCGTCGATTAATTCAGCCGATAGCGCTGAGAAATTGTTGACGAAATTAAGCGGGTTTTTGATTTCGTGGGCGATGCCGGCAGTGAGTTGGCCGAGCGAAGCGAGCTTCTCGGTCTGTACCAGCCGATCCTGCGCGGTGCGCAGTTCTTCGAGCGATTGCGTCAGCTCCGAGGTGCGTTCGCGCAATTGGTTTAGCAAGCGAGCATTCTCTATCGCGATCACGGCCTGGTTCGCAAAATTTGTGACTAGCTCGGTTTGTTTGTCGGTGAAACGTCTAACCTCCTGCCGGAAAATCGTGATCGAACCAACCAACTCCCCTTCCTTGAGCAGCGGCACGATGACAAGCGTTCGTGCTCCGGCGAGATCGGCCAGCGCACGAACGTTAGGATTGTTCTCGATGTATGGCGCTTGGGTCCTGATGTCATCGATGTGGACGGTTTGATGGGTTCTCTCGACAGTGCTGAGGCCGCTATCCGGGTGCGGCCGGATGAGCTTGTAGAGCTGGCAGTCCACGTAAGCCTGTGGCGCGTTATATAACGCTACGGTGCGAAACCCTTCCCCCTCATAAAGGGTCATAGTGCCAAAATTGGCGCCACAGACCCGCGTGGCATTTTCCAGCATCTTATGGAACGCCGGGCCCAACTCGCCAGTCGAGGAACTGATCGTCTCAAGCACTTCGGAAGTCGCGGTCTGCTGTTGTAACGATTCTTCGAGATCGCTGGTTTTGGTCTGCACTTCGTCAAACAGGCGCACATTCTCGATCGCGATGATTGCTTGATCGGCAAA
>JAQGKC010000173.1 GCA_028290305.1 Bradyrhizobium sp. | reverse complement strand
GGTGAGGGGCTCTCTCGCCAAATTCGGACTCGCGGATAGTCCCCCACACCCGAAATTCGCGATCGCGAATTCCGACCTCTCCCCGCAAGCGGGGAGAGGTAAGAAAGGACCTCATCCTGAGGAGGCGCGAAGCGCCGTCTCGAAGGATGACGGCAATGAACCCAAAAATGCGCTAGCGCGGACCACAAATGGCCTTTTATTTCGTCCAGTTCCTGACCGGTCTTGCGAGCGCGGCGTCGCTGTTTCTCGTGGCGTCGGGCCTGTCGATCATCTTTGGCGTGACGCGGATCGTCAATTTTGCGCACGGTGCATTCTATATGCTTGGCGCTTATGTGGCGTTTACGCTGACCGAGCGATTTTCCGGCGCGATCGGTTTTTGGGGCGGCATCGTCGCCGCGGCGCTGGTCGTTGCGGCGGTCGGCGTGCTGGTTGAGATGATCCTGCTGCGGCGGATCTATCATTCGCCTGAATTGTTTCAGTTGCTGGCGACGTTCGGCTTGACGCTGATGGTCGAGGATCTGGTGGTCCTGATCTGGGGGCCAAGCGACCTGTTGGGCCGCCGGGCTCCCGGATTTAAAGGTGCGGTCGATTTTTTCGGCCAGAATGTTCCGACCTACGATCTTTTTCTGATCGCGCTCGGACCCGTCGTGCTCGGGGTGCTGTGGCTATTGTTCCAGCGAACGCGCTGGGGTGTTCTGGTGCGCGCGGCAACGCAGGACCGCGACATGGTGGCGGCGCTCGGCGTCAATCAGAAATGGCTGTTCACCAGCGTATTCGCGGTAGGGGTTTTCCTGGCGGCGCTCGGCGGTGCGTTGCAGATTCCGCGCGACGCGGTGCATCACGCCATGGATCTTCGCATCATCGTCGACGTGTTCGTGGTGGTGGTGATCGGCGGTCTCGGCAGCATCATCGGCGCCTTTGTGGCGGCGGTGCTGGTTTCCGAATTGAACGCGTTCGGCATTTTGGTCTTTCCGAAAATATCCATCATCCTGGTGTTCCTGGTGATGGCTGCGGTGCTGATCGTGCGGCCATGGGGCCTGTTCGGGAAGCCTGAGGCGCCCACACGCCGCACGCCGGGGCTGACCGTCAATCCCTGGCGGCCGCTGACTGCGAATGAACGCCTTGCCGCGATCGCCGCCCTGGTGCTGGCAGCGGCGCTGCCGCTGATCGGCGGCAATTACGCGCTCACGGTGGGCTCTGAGATTGCGATCTTCGTGATCTTCGCCGCCAGCCTGCATTTCCTGATGTCGGTCGGCGGGCTCGCCTCGTTCGGCCACGCAGCCTATTTCGGGCTCGGTGCCTATGGCGTCGCCTTTCTCGCCAAGATGGCCGGCCTGCCGATGATCTTGTGTCTGTTGTTCGGCCCGCTGCTCGGCCTTCTGGGTGCGGCGGTGTTCGGGTTCTTCGCGGTTCAACTGTCTGGCGTGTACTTCGCGATGTTGACGCTGGCGTTTGCGCAGATCGTGTGGTCGATCGCGTTCCAGTGGGTCGCGGTGACCGGCGGCGACAACGGCATCCTTGGCGTCTGGCCGGAGAAGTGGGCGTCCGGGCCTGCGAGTTTCTACTGGCTTTCAATTGGTATTGCCGCGCTATCGGTTGCTGCGCTCCGGATCATCGTATTCTCTCCGTTCGGTTACGCGCTGCGGGCGACACGCGATTCGCCCCTGCGCGGCGAAGCGATTGGAATCGACGGCAAACGTATCCAGTGGACCGCCTTCGTGATCGCCGGCACCGTTGCAGGCATTGCCGGCGGGCTGTTCGCGTATCTCAAGGGCAGCGTCTTTCCTGACAGCCTCGGCATCTCACTGTCGGTCGATGCGCTGGTCATGGTGCTGCTCGGCGGTGTCGAGACGGTTTCCGGCGCCGTCGTCGGCGCCATCGTCTACAAGGCGCTCAGCATTTGGCTCGTGAGCCAGACCGATTTGTCCAAGCTGGTGCTTGGCGGCGTCATCGTTCTGATCGTGGTCGCCTTTCCGAAGGGCATTGTCGGGATGCTGGAGACGATCAGGAATCGCCGCCGGCCCGAATTGCCAAAGTCCGCATCCCTCACGTCCCGGATCGAGACCGCCGAATGAGCATCGCTCCCACGCTGCTGTCAGTCGAAGGCCTGAGCAAATCCTATGGCGGCGTCCACGCAGTGCGCGGCGTGACGTTCGCGCTGAAGGCCGGCGAAATTCTCGCGCTGATCGGCCCCAATGGCGCCGGCAAGAGCACGTGCTTTGATATGCTCAACGGGCAGAACGTCCCCGACAGCGGGCGCATCAATTTGCTCGGCTTGGATACCGCTGGCAAAAAGCCACGCGCGATCTGGCGGCTAGGCGTCGGGCGTACTTTTCAGATCACGGCGACGTTCCCGACCATGACGGTACGCGAAAACATTCAGGTCGCGTTGGCCTCGTATGACCGGCAATTGTTCAACCTCTGGGTCTCGACGCCACGGTTCGCGCAAGCGGAAGCCGGCCGCCTGCTCGATCTGGTCGGTATGAGCGGCTACACGGAACGTCCGTGCGGCGAACTCGCCTACGGCGATCTCAAGCGGCTGGAACTCGCGATCGCGCTCGCCAACCAACCGAAACTTCTGCTGATGGACGAGCCGACCGCCGGCATGGCGCCGCGCGAGCGCATCGAACTGATGCGGCTCACCGCAAAAATTGCCCGAGAGCAATCGATCGGCGTCCTCTTCACCGAACACGACATGGATGTGGTGTTCGAACATGCCGATCGCATTCTCGTGCTCAATCGCGGCACCTTGATCGCGGAGGGCTCACCCGAGGAAGTCCGGCGCAATCCGCAGGTTCGCGCCATCTATCTCGGCGAGGGCCTGGTCTACGACGTCCGTCATCGTGAGGGGACGCCTGCATGAAGCTCAGTGTTCAGGACCTCAACAGTCATTATGGCCCCGCTCATATCCTGTTCGACATCGCGCTCGAGGTCGGCGACGGCGAGGTGGTGGCCCTGCTCGGACGCAATGGTGCCGGCAAGTCCACCACCTTTCGCTCTATCGTCGGTCTGGTCGCGCAACGCACGGGGCTAATCGTGTTCGAGGGCACGGATGTTTCGGATCTGCCGACCCACGCGATCGTACGGGGTGGGCTCGGCTATGTACCGGAAGAGCGTCGCATCTTCACGGATCTGACGGTTGAAGAAAATCTGGAGGTCGGCCGTCAGCCGATCAGGCCGAACGCGCCACACTGGACCAAGGACAAGCTGTTCACGCTGTTTCCAAATCTCGGCGAAATGCGCGGACGCCCGGGCGGGCGCATGAGCGGCGGCGAGCAGCAGATGCTGACGATCGCACGGACCTTGATGGGAAATCCCTCGCTGGTGCTGCTTGATGAGCCGTCGGAGGGGCTGTCGCCGAAGATCGTGGAGCAGATGGTCGATGCGATCCTGATCATGAAAAAAGAAGGCGTCAGCATCGTCGTCTCCGAACAGAACCTGCATTTCGCCAGGCTGATCTCCGACCGCGCCTATATCATCGAGCGCGGCCGCATCTGCTTCAGCGGGACCATGAGCGAGCTTGATGCCCGCCCGGATATTCGCGACGCGCATCTGGCACTGTGATCAACGGCGTCGGAAAAAAGGGGCGGGAAACGCACATGACCAGAACTGCTTCGCCGAAACGGAGCGTCAAGCCTGCGCGGCCATCCTACATTCTTGAAGAGCAGATCGGCTTTATCCTGCGTCAGGTGTGGCAGCGCCACGCCACGATTTTCAGCCGGGAAATCGGCATCAATCTGACATCGGCGCAATGGGCGGCGCTGGCCAAACTCACGGAAATCGGACCGTGCTCGCAGAACCAGCTCGGACGACTGACGGCGATGGATGTCGCCACCATCAAAGGGGTGATCGATCGGCTCACCGCCCGCGGCCTGACCGAAACCAGTCCCGACCCCGAAGATGGCCGCCGCTTGCTGGTTAGCCTGACGCGTGCGGGTCAGCAGATGGCCGAGAAGGCCGCGCCAAATGCGCTCGCGATCACCAAGGAGACGCTCGCGCCGCTCGATGCGAAGGAACGCGAAACCTTGCTGACGCTGCTTAGCAAGCTGCGGTGATGCAACTCGTCATGGCCGGGCTCGTCCCGGCCATCTACGTCTTGTTTGGATATGGCTAGGGCATGGATGGATCAAAGCCAGTTGCCTGAAAAGAACTCTAATGATTCGCTATTTCCGGCATTTTGCCGGCCGGCGGCGTGTTGCGGCTGCGTTGGGTGCGCACGATGCCGTCGATAATGGTCATGCCGATGCCGGGCAGATCGCCGAGCTGAACGCTGTCGAGGATGTTCTTGCCGGCGGAATGCTGCGCCTTGTCCATGATGACGAAGTCGGCTGAGCGCCCGACTTCGATAATGCCGCAATCCAGCGCACGCATGCGTGCGGTGTTGCCGGTTGCGAAGCAGAACGCGAGTTCCGCGGGCACGTCGCCGAGTGACGACAGCAGCGACACCATGCGCAGAATGCCCAGCGGCTGCACGCCGGAGCCGGCCGGTGAATCGGTGCCGAGAATGACACGGCTGAGATCGCCCATCTCGCGCGCAATCCGCAAAGTATAGAGAGCCGAGCGCTCGTTGCCGTTGTGAACCAGTTCAAGGCCGCGCTTGCAGCCTTCGCAGATACAGCGGATCTGGTCGTCGGGCAGGGCGGTGTGACCGCCGTTGATGTGGCCGATCACATCGGTGTCGGCTTCCAGCACCACGTCCTTGTCGATCAGGCCGGAGCCCGGAATCGACGGACCACCGGTGTGGATCGTGCTCTGAATGCCGTATTTGCGCGCCCACCCCACCATCTTGCGCGCAGTCGGTCCATCCTTGACGCCGCCGAGACCGACTTCGCCGAGCAGCTTGACGCCGGCCGCGGCCAATTCCTTGAAGTCCTCCTCGACCATCTCGGTTTCGATGACCGGTGCGCCGGCATGAACCTTCACGCCGCCGGGACGCAGCGTCCAGAACGCGCGCTGCGCGAAAATCGCCATCGCTTTCAGCCCGACGACGTCGCGGGGGCGACCGGGCATATGCACCTCGCCCGCCGAGATCATGGTGGTGACGCCGCCGTGCAAAAAGCTGTCGATCCAGCCGCTCTGATTTTGCCGTGGCGTCCAGTCGCCGGCGACGGGATGCACATGGCTGTCGATCAGGCCGGGTGTGACCGTTGTTCCATTGGCATCGACAATGGTCGTGGCGCCTTCCGCATCAACATCCTTGGCGCGACCGATTCCCGTGATCTTGCCGTTTTCGGTGACGATAGTGTCGGCGTCCAGGATCGGCTTTTCCATCGCGCCGCTCAGCAGCAGGCCGATATTGCGGATCACCAGTTTGGTCGGGCCGGCTGCCTGAGGCTCATCGTGGGCCATGGATCTATTCCCTTCTGCGCAGTGCCTTCGATCATAGGCAATAACTTGAGCCCGCCTTGACGCCGGGATCAAGTTGGATTATTCATTTGTATACAAATGAATTGGCTTATGCAATCATCGGCCTTTTCCGGCATTTTTTTGGACCAAATGGTATGAGCAACTTCAACCAGGAAAGCGTTCTCAGCGTTCATCACTGGACCGACACGCTGTTCAGTTTCACGACGACCCGCGATCCATCGTTCCGCTTCCGGAACGGCGAATTCACGATGATCGGCCTGAAGGTCGGCGAGAAACCGCTGCTGCGCGCCTACAGCGTCGCCAGCGCCAATTACGAGGATCGGCTTGAATTCTTTTCGATCAAGGTGCCGGACGGGCCGCTGACCTCGCGTCTCCAGCATCTGAGGCAAGGCGACGAGATTATCGTCAGCCGCAAGGCGACCGGGACGCTGGTGATCGACAATCTCGAAGACGGCCGCAATCTCTATTTGATCGGGACCGGCACAGGGCTTGCGCCGTTCCTCAGCGTGATCAAGGACCCGGAGACGTATGAGCGTTTCGAAAAGGTGGTGCTGCTGCACGGCTGTCGCCGCGTCGCCGAACTCGCCTATGGCGAGATGATTACCGAAAAGTTGCCGAACGACGAATTGATCGGCGAATTGGTGCGCAACCAGTTGATCTACTATCCGACCGTGACGCGCGACCCGTTCCGCAACCGTGGCCGGATCACGGACCTGATGACCTCAGGAAAGCTGTTTCGCGATGCAGGTGTCGCGCCACTTGAAGCTGAGCATGATCGCGTCATGATCTGCGGCAGTCCCGCTTTGGTTCACGACACCAGAGCGCTGCTGCTCGGCAAGGGCTTCACCGAAGGCAATCACGGGGAGCCCGGCCAGTTCGTGGTCGAAAAGGCATTCGCGGAGCGCTAAAGAGGCCGGGCGGATTCAGCCGCCGAGATAGGCCTCGCGGATGCGCGGATCCTCAGCGAGAACCGCCGACGGTCCGGACAAGGCAATCGTCCCAGTTTCCAGCACGAACGCGCGGCTTGCGATTTCCAGGGCCATGGCGGAATTCTGCTCGACCAGCAGCACGCCGAGACCGGTACGTTTGTTGAGTTCCAGGATTCGATCGAACACCTGCTCAATCACGATCGGCGCGAGGCCGAGCGAGGGCTCATCCAGCATCAACAGGCTCGGACGGCTCATCAAGGCACGGCCGATCGCCAGCATCTGCTGCTCGCCGCCGGATAGCGACCAGCCGCCTTGCTTCAGCCGTTCTTTGAGACGCGGAAACAAATCGAACACCAGCGCGAGATCTTCATCGATCTCGCGCTTTCTGTAAGAACGCGACGCGGTGCCGGTGACGAGATTTTCCAGCACGGTGAGGCCCGGAAAAATACGCCGGCCTTCGGGGCAATGGGCGAGGCCCGAGCCGACGATAGCTTCGACCGCGGCGTTTTGAATGTTCTCGCCCTTCCAGGAGATGGTGCCCGAGGTCGGACGCACCAGCCCGGAGATCGTGCTAAGCGTCGTGGTCTTGCCGGCGCCGTTGCCGCCGATCAATGCGACGATCTCGCCCATCTCGACGCTGAACGAAATGCCCCTCAGTACCTCGATGTGGCCGTAGGATACCCTTAAGTTATCGATCTTAAGCATGCCGGTGCCGCCTGCCGAGATAGGCTTCGATTACGAGGGGATTGCGCTGAATCTCGGAAGGCGCGCCTTCCGCGATCTTCTTGCCGAAATCGAGCACCGTGACGCGGTCGCTGATGCCCATCACCAGCCGGACGTTATGTTCGACCAGCAGAATGGTGATGCCGCTGTTCTTGAGCCTTGCGATGGTATCCAGCAGCGTCATGCTTTCGGTCATGTTCATGCCCGCGGCCGGCTCGTCGAGCAGCAGAACATTCGGCTTCGGCGCCAGCGCCCGCGCGATCTCCAGTAATCGCTGCTGCGCGTAGGGCAATTGCGTGGCGCGATCGTTCGCCCGGCCGGCAAGGCCCACAATCTCCAGCGCCTCACGCGAGCTGCGATCGATCTCGGCTTCGCTGTGCCTTTGCCGCGCATTCGATGTGACGATGTTGAAAAGCGACGTCGGCGTGTTGCAGGCCGCCGCGACTTTTACGTTTTCGACCACGCTCAGATTTTCAAAGACCCGGATGTTCTGGAATGTTCGGGCCAGACCGAGCCGCGCAATGCGATGTGGCTTGAGACGGAAGATCTCGTTGCCGCCGATGCGAATGGAGCCAGCGTCGGCATGCGAAGCGCCGCTCAGCGCGTTGAGCAGTGTAGTCTTGCCGGAGCCATTTGGACCGATGATGGCTTGCACAACGCCCCGGGGCACGTCGAGGTCGATGCCATCAAGCGCGACGAGGCCGCCAAACCGCCGCGTCACGCCTCGCGCGGAAATGATTGGATCCGAGGTCAAGGTGCGCCTGCCCGGCGTAGCTGCATTGGCGAAGCGAGCGAGGCCAGGCCTCCCGGTGCCAGCACAATCACGACGATCACGCCGAGGCCATAGAGCACGAGATACCACTGACCGAGGAACCGCAACGCCTCGGGCAGAATCGTCAGGGCCACTGCGCCGATGACGCAGCCGGCGATTGAGCCCATGCCGCCGACGATCAGCATGGTCATCAGCAGGATCGCCTGGATTCCGGAAAAACTGTCGGGGCTGATGAAACGGATCGAGGACGCGTAGAGACATCCCGCCAGCCCGGCATAAACAGCGCCGATCATGAAGGCGAGCAGCTTAATTCGGGTGGTATCGACGCCGCTTTGCTCCGCCGCGATCTCGCTGTCCTTGGTCGCGATCATGGCGCGGCCGAGAGCCGAATGGCGAATACGCGCTGCGATTAAAGCCGCCAGCGCCAGCATCGCGATCAACAGATAGTAATGTTGTATCTGTCCCTGCGGTCCAAAGCCGAACACGCTGACGCCGGGAATCGACCGCAGACCGGACGTGCCCCCGGTCACCGGCTCCCAATGCACGATAATCAGCCTGATAATTTCGCCGAAGCCGATGGTGGTCATGGCCAGATAGTAGGTGCGCAGGCGCATCGTCGGCAGACCAAGCATGAGGCTTGCGACAATTACGATGATGACGGACAGGAATGGTGTCGTGATCCAGGGCAGGCCGGCTTTGGTTGCGATGGCCGTGGTATAGGCGCCAATCCCATAGAACGCGGCCTGTCCGAAATTGATCTGGCCGGTCCAGCCGGTCACAAAATTCAGGCCGAGCACGACAATGGCGTTGAGAATGGCGATGTTCAGCAACTGGATGATGTAGCCGTCATGAGTAATGGCTGGAACCGCTAAAACCGCGGCGGCGCTCGCCGCGAGAATGGGCCAGATCTTCATCTCAAACCTTCTCGCTGCTCTTCTCGCCGAACAGGCCACGCGGCCATGCGACCAGAACGGCGATCATGACAATGAAGGCGTAAGCGTCGCGAAAGTTGGACGAGATGTATCGCGCGCCAAAAGTCTCGATCAGGCCGAGGAACAATCCGCCGATCACCGCGCCCGGCAGATTGCCGAAACCGCCGATCACACTGACAACGAATCCTTTCAAACCAAGACTTCCGCCCATGGTCGGTTCGGCGAGGAAAATCGGTGCCACCAGCAGCCCCGCGATTCCCGACAAGACAGCCCCGAACGCAAAGGCTACCGCAATGGTGCGGTTCACGGGAATGCCGACCAGCCGTGCGGTGTGCAGGTCCTGCGCGGTCGCCTGCATCAGGATTCCGAACCGGGTTTTGGTCAGGAAGAAAAATTGCAGGAACAGGATCACGGCAAGCGTCGCGAAGATGAAGAGCTGATGCATCGAAATGACGACGCCGGCGAAACGTAGCGGCGGGCCATGGACCGGAGAGGGCAACGAGACCGGTAGCGGCCCCCAAACGATCAACGCGAGATTTTCCAGCACGATACCCATCGAGATCGTCGTCAGGATGACCAGAAAAGCCGGCCGACCGCGCAATGGAAAGTAGACCAGCACCATGAACACGATGCCGACCAGCGCCATCGCCACTATGGTGATCGCCCAGGCCATCGCGACCGGCAACTCATGAGTCACGGCGCAACTGATGCCGATGAAAGCACCGAGCATCAGTAGCTGGCCTTGTGCGAAGTTGACGATCTGCACGGTGTTGAAGATCATCAGCAATCCAAGCGCCACCAGCGCGTAGATGCTTCCGAGCGCCAGGCCGTTGACGACAAGCTGACCCATGAAGGGATCAGTATCCGCTTTCTTTGATTGGACCGGCCAGTTCCGGGGTCTTGCCCTTGTTGCGATAGATGCCGAGCGTATGGGCGAGATCGCCTTGTGCATCGGCCTGATAGCTGATGAGCATGCCCTTCCAGTCCTTGGTGGCGGCCAGCGCATCGCGGATCGCCGGTTTGTCGCAACCGACCTTCTCGATGATCGACTTCAGCATGTAGACGGTGTCGTAATACGACACGGTGAAATTATCGGCGGGCACCTTATATTTTTCCTGCACGCGCTTCGACCAATCCAGGATTTTTGAGTCCGACGACGTCTGCGGAATCATGCCGCCGATGGCATAGCCGCCGTCGGCCTCCGCGGCCGACAAATTGTTGAGCGTGGTCTGCGCTACGACGCTGGCATTACCGATCGTGGTCAGCTTGATGCCGAGATCGCTCATTTGCTTCATGACGAGCGCCACATCGGCGGGGCGGCCGAACAGGATCAGGCTGTCGGCATCCTTGTCCTTGATCTCGAGCAGTTGTGCAGTCATGTCCTTGTCGGATGGCGCGTAGGAAGTCACCGCGACCGGCGCTACCTTGAGCCTGGCGAGCGAAGCCTGAATGCCCTTGGAAGCGCCGAGGCCGTAATCGTCGGCCACCGCCATGATGCCGGGCTTGCCCTTGCCGAGCGATTTCACCAGATATTCCGGAATCAGATCGGCGAGTTGTCCGTCGTGGACGTGGGTCCGGAACAGCCACTTGCTGCCTTGCGCCGTTACTTTTGCATTGGTCGCGCCGACCAGAAAGGGTGTTTCCGATTTGGTAACGACTTCGGTCTGGGCGAACACGTGCGGGCTGATCATCGACCCGAAGATAACAAGCGGCTTGCCTTCGAGAATGCGATTCATCGCATTCAGCGCGTCGGTGCTGGATGCGCCGGTGTCTTCCGTCGCCAGCGCCAGCTTCTTGCCGGCGATGCCGCCGTTGGCATTGATTTCATCGACCGCGAATTCGACGCCATTGCGCGCCTGCGTGCCGAGCAATGCCAGATTGCCGGTCAGCGCCGTCGTCAGACCGAACGGGATTGGCGACGGGCAGCTTGCGGCGTCCGCTCTCGCTTCATGTGCGATGGCCGCAGACAGGCAGATGGCAGCCACAGCAATGATCGGGGTCTTCCAGGATATATCAGGCATCGCGTCCCTTTTTTGGATTTGCAGCAATTCGTGGCACGACCGCGCCCTCCCTCACAAACCCCTGCTATCGGTCAAAAATTCCATGGCGCACGATTTTCACCGCGCGCCATCGTGGATCACTTTCGGGCAACCCCGGTTACGGCGATTGCAGGCGCGGCCACGGTTCGCCGATCGAGAACCAGATACACGGCTCCGGAGACGACAATCCCGAACAGCCAGCTAAGGTCCGCCCCGCCCAGAAGTCCGGAGATCGGCCCCTGCAGCGCCGGAACGAGCCCATCCTGCACCGACCAGCCGGCGATCAGTCCGGCGAAAAACGCGATCGTGCCGTTCCAGTTGATGTCGCCATAGGCGCTCGTTTCCGGCGAACGGTAGAGTTCGGCGACATCGATCTGGCCCTTCCGCTTGATAAAGAAGTCGGCCATCACGACGCCTGCCCAGGGGCTCATCCACAACAGCAGACTGATCATCCAGTTGTCGAATGCCTTGGCGAACGAAGGCGCGAAGATGAAGTAGATCGTGACCAGGTAACCGGCGACGCCAACGATCAGCGCCAGCGCCGTCCGCGACAGCCGGACGCCCATGCTGAGTGCTGCCAGCGCCGCCGAATATACGTTCAGGATATTGGTCGCGATCGGGCCGTGCAGGACCATCAGCAGCACCAGGAGGCTCGCCACGCCACCGAATACTGCACTGACCATCTTGGCTGGATCGGTATCCAGCGTGACGCTGGCGATTGTCGCGCCGAGGACGGCAAGCCACACCGACGGTACGTACATCCCGATATAGCTGTACCAGAAGACGGATGTCGAAGAGACGCTGCGCGGCACGAAGCGCGAATAGTCCGACGCCCAGGTGACCCAGGAAATTCCCCAGCCCACCCCGATCGCCGACATCAGCAGCGTCAACATCGCGAGGTGAGCGCCGGGCGGAAGGGTGCTGGCCAGGTTCCAATTGACGACCCCCGGCTGGCTCCAGGCGAGAACGCTCATCAGCACCATGATGGCGACAGTCACCGGCACCGTGTACTTCTCGAAGGTGCGGATCGCGTAGAAGCCGTAGATCCCGATGACGACCTGTATCACCATCACAACGGTGATGACGATGAAAGTCACCACCAGCGAGTCCGGTATTCCAAACTGACCGAGAATGGCCATCGATATCTTGACCGGGAAGTAGGTGTTCACGCCGATCCAGCCCAGCGTCATCAGGAACATCAGCAGGCTCGGCAGGTACGCGCCGCGGCGGCCGAAGGCCGAGCGGCTCAGCACCATCTGGTTGACCCCGGTCTTGTGACCCATCACGGTGAAGGCCGCAAAGATGGCGCAACCGAATAGATTGCCTATGACGATGACCCAAATGGTCTCCCACAGGCTGAGCTTGAGAATGATGCCGAGTGCGCCAAGTGCCCAATTGACCGGCGCGATGTTCGCCCCGGCCCAAATCCACATCTGCTGCGGACCGGTCGAATCCCGATCGGCATCAGGGATAGGTTCTATGCTGTGAATATCGGCACGCAGTTCGGAATTCGTCATGACGCCCTCCGCAACAAAAAGACGGTTCGCGACATAGACTGAGCAAGAATCGTACCAGTGTTGCTTTCGTTATCGGCGAAAGACGCGTTGAAGGACTTTCTGCGCACGCGTGCGCAAAAGGCCAATCAGCAAAGAAACACCATTCAGGTTTTGCGATGTCTCCGCCGATCCGTCTGGCGCGGCGCCTGAAAGATGGCGATCGAGGTTGCGCGCAAAGTCGGCAGTCAGCCGGGCGGCCAGATCGCGTACCAATCCTTCGCGTGCGATCTGCGCCAGTATCCCCCTGAGGCTGTAACCGATCGAGAGCTCGACGCGCGTTGCCGCGCCTTGTTCTGTTGGTAAGAGGCGATAGCGGATCTCGCCCTGTGTGGAAGACCGGCTGCGCTGATCGTTGCCGATTCCGATGATCCGGCCAGATAAATTTTCAAAGTCGCGCTCGATACGCGCGGCCCCTCGAAAATTTGCTGAAATCGGACCGAGATTTACGCGGATCATGCCTTCCACGCGTTCCGGCGTCGGCACGCCGGTCAGCGATGCGCCGGGAAGGCAGGCGGCGACCTGTGCGACATCGCCTAGCATGCCGAAGACCCGGTCGGGCGGATAGGCGACAGTAAAATGATCCGTAAAAACCTTCTCGGGCGTGAAGTCCGGGACCGCCGTCGCGCCGTTGTCTTCGTATCGCACTTCTTTCGCGGCCGGCGTTTCAGCATTCAAAGTGGAAGCACTCGTGCCATTGCCGGACCCCACAGGACCGAGAGTCGTGCGACCTCCGCCGGGAACCGGCTTCACCTCCCGCTGGCGCCTTTGGTCGATCACGGAACGCACCGCCCGCACGATACCGACATATCCGGTGCAGCGGCAGAGATTGCCGCTCAATCCGATGCGAATACTACGTTCGTCAGCCTCTGGCAGGCGAAGCACGAGGTCGCGCGCCGAGATCAGCATCCCCGGCGTGCAATATCCGCATTGCAGGGCATGTTCGCGCGTAAAGGCCGCGCGAAGCTCGGTGGTGATTTCATCATCATCGAGTCCCTCGATCGTGGTTATTCGTGCTCCATCGCAGGCGACCGCGTAAGTAATGCAGGAACGCGCCGGCATATCGTCAAGCAGCAACGTGCATGCCCCGCATACGCCGTGCTCGCAACCGAGATGGGTGCCGGTCAGATTGAGACCGTCGCGCAAAAAATCAGCGAGATGGGTGCGCGGTTCCACCGAAGCACTGACGGCGCGCGCGTTCACAGTGAGTGCGACTGTGGTCACGCGACAGCCTCGTTGATCGCCCGGCGAAGCACCGCGACATGAATGTTCCGGTCGGCTGCGTTGGCTATGCCCGCTTTCATCAGGATTGCGTCGGCTGCGCGTGGGTCGAATTGCCGTTTGAAGTCACCTGTAACTCGCCCGCCGAAAAGCGCCGTGGCGTCGCCAAGAACGATCGGAGTTGCTTCGACAGCACCAATCACTGCGCGTGCCGTCGCCGATTCCGGGTCGATCAGCACCGCGGCAATCGCGTGGGCAAATTCTCCCGTCTTGCGGCAGGCTTTGGCGTATCCCCATTTTGCCGACGCCGTCATGACCGGCACGCGCACGGCCTCGACGATCTCGTCGGTCCGGAGTGCGGATTCGAGCGCGCCGGTGACAAAATCCTCGATCGCAAGATGACGATTCCCTGCAAGACTGCGCAGCGTGACCTTTGCCCCCAGCGCCGACAGCGCCGACACCCAGTCCGCAGCGGGATCGGCGTGACTGAGCGAGCCGCCGATCGTGCCGCGATTGCGAACGGCCCTGTAGGCGATGGCGCCCGCAACGCGCTGCATGGCGCCACGGGTTACATCCGGTATTCGCCCGTCTTCAATGTCGCCATGGGTGACGCAGGCCCCGATGATGAGTTCATCGCCGCTGCGTTCTGCCTGCTTCAGTTCAGAAAGCCCTGCGATATCGATGATCAGGTCCGGCTCGACCAGCCGCAGGTTGAGCATCGGGCCGAGTGATTGCCCTCCGGCGATTATCTTGGTGACGCCGTCCGTACCAGCCATCAAGGCCAGCGCAGCATTCACATCGGCGGGACGTTGGTAGGCGAACGCGGCCGCTTTCATGCGGCCGATCTTTCCGCTTCACGTGCCGCCAGAACAGCCTCGACGATCCGGCGCGGCGAAATCGGCGAATGCAGCAATTCAACCCCAAGCGGGCGCAGCGCGTCGTTTACAGCGTTGGCGATGGCAGCTGGCGGAGCGATGGCGCCGCCCTCTCCGATGCCCTTGACGCCGAACATCGTGTAAGGCGAGGGCGTTTCCATATGATCGAGACGAGGCTCGGGTACTTCCGTCGGACCCGGCAGCAAATAGTCGGCAAGCGTCGTCGCGAGCGGTTGTCCGGCGGCGTCGAACGGCATTTCCTCGTAGAGGGCCGTGCCAATGCCTTGCGCAAGACCGCCAAAAATCTGGCCGTCAACGATCATTGGGTTAACCAGCACGCCGCCGTCCTCGACAATGACGTAGTCGAGGATTTCGACCTCGCCGAGATCCGGATCGACCGCGACGGTAACGGCGTGAGCCGCATAACTGAAGGTGCCGCTGTCGCGCTGCGGCTTGTAGCCGCTGGTTGACTCCAGCCCTCCCGGATTGACATCAGGCGGCAGATCCTGCGGACGCCGATGCCAGGTGTGTGCGATTTCCGAGAGACCGATGCTGCTGGTTGGTCCACACACACGGCCATCGCGCAAGCTAACCATCGCCGGATCAAGTTGAAGAAGTTTGGCGCCGATATGTTTCGCGCGTTCGCCGATCTCGATGCAAGCGGTTGCCACCGCGCCGCCGGCCATCACCATTGAACGCGAACCCCAGGTGCCCGTTGAATAGGGAGTGAGCGCGGTATCGCCATGCACGACACGTACCTTCGCCGTATCGATCCCGAGAATTTCGTAGGCGACTTGAGCTAGCGTGGTCTCGAGCCCCTGGCCGTGCGAATGCACACCGACGCGGATTTCGAGCCCGCCGTCCGGCGTCATGCGCGCATTGGCCTGCTCGTGTCCGGGCACCATGGGAATGCCCCAGCCGGCATACACCGAGGTGCCGTGCGCGGCCTGCTCGCAATAGATCGAGAGGCCGACACCGATCAGCCGTCCATCCGGTTCCTGGGTGTGTTGACGGGTCCGCACCGCCGCGACATCGATCGCGGCAAGCGCGCGCTGCATGGCTTGCGGATAGTCGCCGCTGTCGAAATGCTTTTTGGTGATGTTGTCGAACGGCATGTCGTTCAAATCTATCAGATTGCGCAGCCGAACCTCGCCGGGTTCGATCCCGGCTACGACCGCGACGGCATCCAGCATGATTTCCAGCGCAAAGCAGACGCCGGTGCGGGCCACGCCGCGATAGGGCAGGATCGGACATTTATTGGTCGCGACCGAGAAGGTTCGGCAGCGATACGCCGGCATTTTGTAGGGCCCCGGCAGGATGCTCGCGACCTGTGCGGCCTCAAGACAGGCGGAAAAAGGATACGACGAGTAGGCCCCGGAATCGACGGTCGCCTCGCAGTCGATCCCGCGCAATCGGCCATCGCGATCGGCATAGACGGTGATCTTGTAGTAGTGCTCGCGGCAATTGGCGCTCGCCGTCAGATGCTCGCGCCGGTCTTCGATCCAGCGCACAGTGTAGCCTTTGTGCATCGCAAGCCAGGAGAGGCAGACCTCTTCCGGCAGCAAAATTCCCTTGTGACCAAATCCTCCACCGATATCAGGGGATACGATCCGGATTTGACCCTGCTCCATACCCAGACAATCGGACAGCCCGTTGCGAACGATATGCGGCATCTGAGCGCCGGTATAAAGCGTAAGCTGGTCGAGGCGGTGATCGAAGGTGGCGACGACACCGCGCCCCTCGAGAGGGGACATGCATTGACGCGCGGTCGAGATTTCGCGCGTCACCTTGATGGGCGCATCGAATGCCGGCGTGATATCGACCTCGAAGGCGCTTTCGAGAAAGACATTGTCGCCCCAATGCTCATGGACGAGGGCTGTCTCTTCGTCACGCGCCTTGAGCATATCGTAGACGGCCGGCAGTTCTTCGAGGTCCAGCGTCACCGAGGCCGCGATATCTTCGGCTTCCGCCCGCGTCGGCGCCACGCACATGGCGACGAGTTCTCCGACGTGGCGCACCTTGCCAGTCGCGAGGACAGGTTGCTCCGATATCTTGAAGCCGGGCAGGCCGGATACGGCACGGATCGGCTTGACCCCGGTCAGATCGGCGGCCGTAAACACGACGTCACGATAACGCTCCGGCACATGGATGGCCCTTATCCGGGCATGCGCCAGCGGGCTGCGGACGAAGGCGACGTCTTGCAGGCCTGCGAGACGGATATCGGCCACATACTGGCCGCGTCCGCGCATCAAGCGATCGTCTTCCTTGCGCAGCAGCCGCGCTCCGACCCCTTGTCCGGAGCCGGCCGCCGCACCCGCAGGACGATCGCTTTCAACGTGAGACATTAACGCCGTGTCCCTATGAATCTGCCGTGCGCGGTTAAGCGGCCACCGCCCGTGGCAGGATGGGAGCGACGGCATCATGGCGCACGCCTGCACGCAAGCAAAATACCGGCTGCAACAGACTATCCGCGACCACTTCCGTCTTTTCGTTGTCACGCAGAACGTAACGGCCGGGCTTCTCCGTGAGCACGGAGACGTCGGCATCCATGCCGGGCCGCAACGTGCCGATGGTATCCGAAAGCCCCAACATCTCGGCTGGACGCGAAGTCACCATCGGCACTACCTGCTCCAGGGTAAGACCCAGTGCCATCATCGAACTCATCGCCTGCACCAGGCTGAATTTCGCCTGACTTGCGAAGGGATGATTTTCGTCATCGACATGCTCGTCCGGCGTTCCAGCAGGCGCCGGCACGTGGGTGTTGTAACCGTGGATATCTGCTCCCAGCGTGGTCGGAATAATACCGGCGGCAATCGCCTTGCGCGCGAGACGATACGAGAAGTGGCTGCCATGGCCGACATCGATCCGCAGTCCGCGGTCGAGCGCCGCCTGGATCACCGGGTGTACTTCGCCTTCACGATTGACGAAGCCGCCGGGATGCCGCGTGAACGGATGAGCCAGCACATCGCCGGAACGAAGCACCGGGATCACCCGTTCCAGAATCGTATCGACGTCTTCACCGTTGGTGCCGCTTTCCGGCAAACCCCAGAGTTGTCCGAAATGCACATAGACCGGAAGGCCCGCGCGACGTCCGATCTCGGCGGCCATCTCGATGACGCGAATGCCCCAGCGTGCGAAGCCGCCGATTTCGGCATGAGCCTTGATGCCGCGCACCAGATCATGATTGGCGGTCGCCGCTTTCACGGTGGCATCGATATCGACGCAGTCCGGGCTATAAAGATTGGGGTAATAATGACCTTCCAAACCACCCACGAGATACGCCGACAGAAATGCATACGTCCGCGACTGCGCTTTCTCGGCAATGAAATGCCGGAAGCCCGGCAAGGTCATGCAGGAAGGTCCGCCCTGATCGACCAGGGTCGTAACCCCGGATTGGACGCCCACCATGTCGGCGTTCATGCCGAAGCGGCCTGTCACATATTGATAGACATGCGCATGGGTGTCGATCAGTCCGGGGAGAACGATCTTTCCCGTAACGTCCAGGACCTCTCGGGCGCTCGTCGGCAAAATATCGGACTGAACGGCGGCGATCTTGTTGTTGCGAATGGCGACGTCTTTGATGCCGTCGATGCCTGCCGCCGGATCTATGACACGACC
Organism: Bradyrhizobium sp.; assembly: GCA_028290305.1. Next base: position 11,066 of record JAQGKC010000173.1, on the reverse strand, counting down.
CCCGCGCAGAAGCAGGTCAAATGTGGGGCTTACAGACATGGTCGATCTCCTCTCCTGATAGTTAGCGCGCTATAGGTAGCGTATCGTAGCCGCCAGCTAATTGCGAAGTATACTTCGTATTTTAATATAGCAACAACCGTGCCATGGATTGCAACAAATTCATGCAGCACGGACAAGGACAGAGTGGTCGAAGATGGCGAAGAAACCAGTGCAAAAGAGCGGCAATTCCTGGCCGCTCGAACAACGGCCGGGATTTCTGATCCGGCGGCTGCATCAAATTCACGTCGCGCTTTTTCAGAAGAAATGCGCTGCTTTTGCGGTTACGCCACTGCAGTATAGCCTTCTCTCCGCCTTGGCGGAGCGCGGAAATGCCGATCAGACCACTTTAGCGGCAGACGTCGCGCTCGACCGCACAACGACGACCGGTGCACTTAAGCGCTTGCAATCACGTAACTTTATCGAGCGCTCCATCCATCACCGGGATCGCCGGGCACAGATGTGCCGGCTGACAAAGGCCGGCGCGACATTGGTCCGGCAAATGGAAGCGTCGGCACGCGCCGCTCACCGTGAGACGGTGGCCGATCTGAGTAAGGCAGACCAAAAGCGATTGATTGTCATGATGCAGAAGATTGTGACGGCAAGCTCTCATCGAGAGGAAGCCGCGGCGGTTCCCGATTGACGGATCACGGCAGGCGGTCGAACGACTACAATCTGTGCACCGTGCCCCAAAAGCGGCAGGTCTACAAAACCGACGCCGGCAGTGGTCGCAAAGACATCCCGCATTGCGAAGTAGTCTTCGCATTTATTGTCCGCCGATGGACCAGGCGGAGAGGGCGATTTCCCCGCAATGCCTAGGTACTTGGCCTAGGTACTTGACCGAATAGTCACAATTGAATGCGGGGAAGCTGCGAGAGAAAAAGCTGCCGGCGGTGTTGGCCGCTTGGTCTGGCATGTCCCTTGCTCCAACTTTGTCATTGAGTTGGTGGCTAGGGTTCCGCATCCGTTTGATGGCTGGTCCAAGAGCTGCCGCCTGAGCAGGAGAAATCTGCACAGGGCACGGCGGGATAAAATCCCGGGAGACCTCAGTAGCCAGGAATTGGCGTCGCTCAGGTCTATGCCAATTCCAGGGGTTATGAACCTTGAGTGGAGTTGGCGATGGACGTCTCGAATTTCCGAACGCTTACCCTGATTGTCTACGCGACGATTAAGCCCTCGATCCGCGGACCTAGCCGGGGTTCGAACTGATGTCGGCCTATGCAGACGTAATCGAGCGGCGCTTTGGCGATGGCGGCCCATCCGGCGAGGGCGTTGCCGACAACGATTTTATCCGCCGGGTTATCTCGCGGAAGACCGTGCGCCGTTACAGCGATGCTGTTCCGAGCGATGACCTGCTGGATCTGCTCGTCGCCGCGGCCCTGAGCACTTCGGCCAAGTCGGATTTCCAGCAGGCATCGATTTTGCGGGTCGACGATCCAACGCAGCGCGCTGCGATCGGCAAATTGTTCCCGAGCATGCCCTGGATCGGGCTTTCGCCAGCGTTCTTCGTTTTTCTCGGAGACGCGAGGCGACTGCAACGTATCGGTGAGTTGCGTGGAAAGCCCGTTCGCAACGGTACGCTGGAGGGTTTTTTCAACGCCAGCGTTGATGCCGCCCTGGCCATGCAGACCATGATCCTGTGCGCGGAATCCGCAGGGCTCGGTGTCTGTCCCATCAGCGTCATTCGCAATGAGATCGACAAGGTCGCGGAAATTCTCGGATTGCCCGATCTGGTTTTTCCGGTCGCAGGACTTTGCCTCGGCTATCCGCAGGCCGAGGGCCACGTCAGCTTGCGCTTGCCGCGTCTCGCGACGACGCACCGCGATCGATACGACGATAGCGCGCTTCCCCAAGCCATCGACGATTACGACCGCCGTCGCGATGCGCTGCACGCCATTCCCAGGGAGCAGCAGCGTTCCAACGCGGAGTTCGGCGACGCGGCGTTTTATGGCTGGTCGGAAGACAAGGCGCGGCAGGCGGCCAAGGCCGAAGGTGCGGCATTCTCACCTTATCTGCGTTCACACGGATTCAGCTTCGATTGAAAAGGACCACGCAAGCGCGACACGTCACCATCTTCTTTGCAGGCCACGACATGCCATCACCCCAACGGAGGAAGATTCATTATGACACAATATTCGTTCGCCCAGCCCAATTCCCTGTCGCGACGCCTGACGCTTGGCCTGCTGGCAGCGTTGTTTGCCACGCCGATGCTGCTCGGAAATGCAAAGGCCGCCAGCCTCGATGAAATCAAGAAGCGCGGTCTCATCGTTGCGACGGAGGACGATTTCCGCCCGTTCGAATTCGTCAAGGATGGCAAGCCGACAGGCTTCGATAACGAGTTGATCGAAGACCTCCGCAAATACGCGCCGTTCGAGATCAAACAGGAGATCCTGCCGTGGACCGGCATTCTGGCCGGTGTCAGCACGGGCAAGTATGATGTCGCCATCACCGCTGCGATCATTACAAAGGAACGCAAGCAATCGCTTGATTTCACAAGCCCGATCGCCGACGCGACGCATTATTATGTAAAGCGAAAGGACGACAAGTCCATTTCCTCGATCAAGGATTTGAGCGGAAAGACCGTCGGGGTCCAGGCCGGCAGCGCGCTGCTCGCCCGTCTTCCTGAACTCGGGGCCATGCTGGAGAAGGATGGCGGCAAGCTCGGCAAGGTCGTCGAATACACGTCCTATCCCGAAGCCTATCAGGATCTGGCGCTTGGCCGTGTCGATTACGTCGTCAACACCGTCATCAACCTGCAGACGCTTGTGGCCGAAAAACCGGCCGTGTTCGAAGTCGGTCAGGCGGTCTCCGGAAAATCGTTCCCCGCCTGGGCCGTTGCAAAGGGCAATACGGAGTTGCTTGCCTTCTTGAATGAGTTCATCGCCAAGGAGAAGGCGAGCGGCAGGTTCGCCGAACTGCAAAAGAAATGGTTTGGCGAGGCGTTTCCGAATCTGCCGGTGACGTTTGAGCCGGAATTCTAACGGCCGGTTTGCCGGAACCGGTCTGTCATGAGCGGCGGCGACATCGCAGCCATCTTTCAGGGTGCCATAGTGACGGTAACGCTGTCAGTTATCGGCATCCTGATCGGGCTGCCGATCGGACTTGGTCTCGCGCTGCTCCGCTGGGCCAATATTCCAGTCGTTGCCCGCATCGTGACGCTTTACGTCAGCGTGCTGCGGGCGACGCCGCTGGTCACGCTTTTATTGCTGCTGTTTTTCGCCCTTCCCAATATCGGAGTGCCGATCAATCCGATCTCGGCGGCGATCCTCGCGCTGGTCATGAACACTTCGGCCTTCAACTGTGAGGTTTGGCGGTCCGCGCTGGTGAATTTTCCAAAGGACCAATACGAGGCAGCGCAGTCGGTCGGTATGCGCGCCGGGCAACGCTTTCGCAGGATCGTTTTGCCGCAGATCGTGCGCGTCAGCCTTCCCGGTCTGGTCAATGAAATGTCATTGCTCATCAAGGTCACGCCGGTCCTCGCGGTCGTAGGCGTCGTCGACATCACGCGCGCCGCGGTAAGGATCGGCGCCCAAACCTACGAGCCGCTGCCGCCATTTCTGGTGGCGGTGGCGCTCTACGCGCCGATCGTCTTTGCGCTGGTGTCGCTGCAGCGCTGGATCGAACGGCGCCAGGTCGCGGCCGAGGTTGCCGCATGATCCATGACTTCGGCATCGTCTGGAGCGAACGCGCGCTGCTTCTGAGCGGGCTCGCCAATACCACGATATTATCGGCGCTATCAGCCATTGCGGCGCTTTTACTGGGGTTCATCCTGACGCCGGCACTGATGTCGAAACATCAGGCTGTTTCCGGCGCCGCACGAACATTTGTCGATGGTATGCGATGTGTCCCGTTTCTGCTGTTCGCCTATATCGTTTATTACGGCCTCCCATCACTCGGCGTCAGGCTGGACAACTGGACCTCGGGGCTTGCAGCGCTGATCATCTACAATGCCGCTTATATGGCGGAGATTCTGCGCGGCGCCTGGGTTGTGCAGCCGCGCGAACCGATCGAGGCCGGCATCGCCTTCGGCTTTTCGGAGATTAAGCTGTTTCGCCGCATCATTCTGCCGCCGCTGCTGCTATCGGCGGGCCCCGTGATCGGTAATCAGATGATTCAGATCATCAAGGACAGCGCCTTCCTGACCATTATCGCGATTCCGGAACTCACGCATGCTGCGAGTTCCATCCAGTCGCGGCATTACGTTCCATTCGCGGCCTTCATCACGGCCGTGTTTCTGTATTGGGGCCTCTGTCTCGTGATCGAGGCCGGGGTGAGTTCGATCGGCCGCGTCGCCGAAGCGCGTCGATAGGGGCGAGCGATGGCGGAATTCAACAAGGTTCTCGATGTGGCCGGAGTGTCGAAGCGATTTGGCGATGTCGAAGTGCTCTCCGACGTCAGCTTCCAGGTCGATAAGGGCGAGACGATCTGCGTGCTTGGACCGTCGGGCTCGGGCAAGTCGACATTGTTGCGCTGTATCAATTGGCTCGAGCGGCCTGACGCCGGGCAAATCTACCTGAATGGCGAGCGGGTCGGCATCAATAACGCCGGCATTGTCATGAGCGATCGCGACCTGTCGCGGATCAGAACGCGCATCGGCATGGTATTTCAGCATTTTGCGCTATGGCCCCACCTCACGGTGCTACAAAATCTGATGGAAGCGCCAGTCCAGGTGCAAAAGCGGCCGAAGGCCGAAGTCCGCGACGAAGCGCTTGCTCTGCTTTCGAAGGTCGGGCTCAGCGAGAAGCGCGATGCCTTTCCGGCGCGGCTGTCGGGTGGACAGAAACAACGGGTCGGCATCGCGCGGGCGCTCGCGACGCGTCCGGATCTTTTGCTGTTCGACGAACCCACCAGCGCACTCGATCCGGAACTCGTCGGCGAAGTACTGGTTGTGATGCGGGATCTGGCCCGCGAAGGCATGACGATGGTGATCGTCACCCATGAAATGGGATTTGCGCGCGAAGCGGCGACGCGGGTGCTGTTTCTCGATCGCGGGCGAGCCGTCGAAACCGGATCGCCGGATCGATTTTTCTCCAATCCCGAGACTGAACGCGCACGCCAGTTTCTCCAGCGTTATGCCGGCGACACCGCTACCGTCAGGCGCTGAGAACAACCTAGGGACGTACACCATGCAGCCGATCTTTCATCTTTTGCCCGATGCGCCGAAGCCGGTCACGCCCTACAGCCATGCCGTCGAAGCCGGGCCATTCATTTTCGTGACGGGACAACTCGCCACCGATCCGGATGACGATTCTCTCCCGATTCCGACCGGCATCGAGGCCCAGACGCACAAGGTGATGGACAACCTCGCCCGGGTGCTCAGAGGGTGCGGGCTTACATTTGCGAATGTCGTTTGCGTACGCATTTTCCTGACCGACTTCAACGGCGACTACGCGAAGATGAATGAAATCTTCTCGAGCTATTTCTCCGATGGCAAGCGTCCGGCCCGAACCACGGTGGGCGTGACGGCGCTAGCCCGGGGCGGGATTGTCGAGATCGACATGATCGCCTTCAGACCGTGAGGCATTAACATGACGCATCACGCAATCGAAATTCCGGCGAGGCGCGGCAAGGCCGCCCTTGTTTCAGCCGGTCAAACAGTCACCGTCATCAACACCCATGGCGAGCAGGTGGTCGATACCTGGGCTTTCAACCGCGAAGACCTCAGCGAATTCATGTCGAATGAGCATACGCGCGCGCACAGCCTGCATCTGGTTCCCAGGCCTGGCGATGTCCTGCGGACCAACAGGCGCCGGCCGATCCTGACATTGACCGAAGATACCTCCGGCGGAATCCACGACACGCTGATCGCAGCCTGCGACCGCTACCGCTACACTTTTCTTGGCGTGGAGAGCTATCACGATAACTGCACGGATAATCTCTTTGCTGGAATGGCTGAACTCGGCCTCGCTCCGACGGAAGTGCCAAGCCCTCTTAATCTGTTCATGAATATTCCCTGGTCCCCTGACGGCACACTTGGCTTCGCGGCGCCGCCGCGGCCTGTGCCTGGAGGCTATGTTCGCCTGCGGGCCGAGATGGATCTGGTGATCGCATTTTCCGCGTGTCCGCAGGATATCCTGCCGATCAACGGCAAGGCGGGAAAGCCCGTCGAGGCGCATTTTACCGTCGGTTGAACAACGTTCGGGGGTTGGAGTGAAAGCATGATGGCTGCACAGACGAAACAGGAAATTTCCGAGGCCAATCGGCGACGCTACGAAGAACTCCGGGCCGCGGGACAGGAAGTGACGCCAAAGGGCCTGCCTGAAGCGACAGCCCTTGATGGCGCACCGATCGCGCCGGAGACAGTCATCAGCCGCGAGCAGGTCCCTGCCGGCTGGTACGCAACGGTTCGATTGCGACGCGGCGAGGCGCTTCGGATCGTTGACGATTCCGGTCGCTCCAGCGTCTCGCTGATCGGCTGGCGCGAGGAAGAGCCATCGGAGCGGATCAATTGCGCCGACACCGTCAAAGTCCAATGGAGCGCCGCGATCTCGAAGGGCCGCGTCATCCTGTCGGACATGGGACGCGTGTTCCTGTCGCTGGTCGAGGATACCAGTGGCGCCCATGACCTTTTGGTAGGAGGCTCCACGCCTGCCTCGACGCTTTCCGCATTCGGCGCAACGACGCGCAATACCCAGGAGAATTTCCTGGCGGCTGCGGCCAAGATCGGGCTCGGCCTCAGGGATATACCACCGTGTGTCACATTTTTTGCACCCGTCTCGCTCGATGCAAAAGGGCGCTTCCTCTGGAGTGCGGGGCGGAAACGGCCGGGCGATTTCGTCGACCTGCGCGCAGAAATGAATCTCGCGCTGGTGCTGTCGAATTGTTCTCATCCGCTCGATCCCGCGCGGCCGGCTGCTTCTGGACCGGTCACGTTGACCAGGCACCGCGCGCCGCCGCCGGAACAAGACGACCCCTGCAGGACCACGTCACCGGAAATCGTCCGCGCCTTTGAATTCACGGATCGGCTTTACGCCTAAAGGAGAGGCTTCAATGACCAGTCTCGCAACTCCGTTGTCTATTCCAGATATCTCCGACGCCGTGTACCTCCACGACATACCGGCGGAGCGGCCCTGGTCCCGCGTGCTGAGCAAGGGGCAAACTTTGCGGATCATCGATAGCGAGGGGCAACAGGCCGTTGACGCGCTGCTCTATTGCGCTGACGATCCGGCAGAGCGATACAGTTCGCAGGACACGCTGCGTGTTCAGGGATCGGCCTATATCGAACTCGGAACGCAATTGGTCTCGAACAAAGGACGGGTGATGGCACGCATTACCGCCGATTCCTGCGGACGCCACGACACGTCGGCAGGCTGCTGTTCGTGCGAAAGCAATGCAGTCCGCTTCGGGGAAGCCACGAAGTATCAGCACGCCTGTCGAGAGAATTTCATTCTCGAATTGTCGAAGCACGGATTGACTAAGCGTGACATCGTCGCAAACCTGAACTTCTTCATGAACGTGCCGATCGATCCCTCCGGAGCCTTTACGGTCGTCGATGGCATCTCGGGCCCCAGAAACTACGTCGACATCACCGCTGATATGGACGTGTTGTTCGTCATCTCCAATTGCCCTCAGGTGAACAATCCCTGTAATGGCTTCAATCCGACCCCAATACGCGTGGCGATATGGGATCCCCGTTCATAGATCAGGTTTAGGTTTAACCGCGGTTCAGTCAGATGGCATTGGATATCCTGGTCAAGAACGTCGCTTTGTGGGGCACACAAGATCTTTGCGATCTGGGCATATCGAACGGTTATTTTGTCGATATCGACCGAGTGCCGATCTCGTCGGCGCCCACGCTGATACTTGATGCGGAGGGTCGAATGGCCGTGCCGGGCTTTGTCGAGCCGCACATCCACCTCGACAAGGCGCTGATCTCGGAACGCGCACCGTTCAATGTCTCGGGGACGCTCACCGAGGCGATCGAGATCTTATGGGAGATCAAGCGGAATTACACCGTGGAGGAAATTGCCGATCGCGCATCGCGCGTCCTTGAGCGCGCCCTTGAGAACGGCATTTCCCGGCTGCGGACTCACGTCGATGTCGATCCGATCGGCAGCACGCGGCCGGCCGAAGGTCTGATCCGCGCCCGCGACCGATTTCGCGACTTGATCGATATCCAGATCGTCGCATTTCCGCAGGAAGGCATTGTCAAATCGCCGGGCACCGAAGCACTGATGCGGGAGGTAATGAAACGCGGCGTTGATATCGTCGGTGGCATGCCCTTCAACGAGGCATCGCCGGAGGACAGCCGGCGGCATATCGAGATTGTCTTCGACATCGCCAGGCAGTTCGACGCCGACATCGACATGCATGTCGATGAGACCGACAATCCAATGGCGCGGACCCTGGAAGTGGTTGCTGAACTGACGATCGCCAATGGTTGGCAGGGGCGGGTCACCGCGGGCCACACCTGCGCGCTGGCGAGTTATCCAAGGGACTATGCCGATCATGTCATCAATCGCTTGCACGAAGCCAACGTCAATATGATCGCCAATCCCGCTACCAACCTGATGCTCCAGGGCCGCCTCGACGATTATCCGAAACGTCGCGGCGTCACGCAGGTCAAGGAACTGCTGGCGGCGGGCGTCAACGTCGCCTGCGGTCAGGACTGCGTGCACGATACCTTCTATCCCTTCGGCCAGAACGATCCGCTTGAAATTGCATTTTTGCTGTGCCACGCGTCGCATATGAGCCAGCCGGCCGAAATTCTCACCGTGATGGACATGGTAACCGTCAATGGTGCAAAGGCCTTACGCGTTCCGGATTTTCGCGTCGCGGTCGGCAGCGTGGCGGATCTGGTCGTGCTCGACGCGCGCGATGCGCGCGAGGCGTTCGCCACGAGGTCTCCGCGCCGCTGGGTAATCCGAAAAGGAAAACTGATCGCCGAATCCAGCTTGGTGATGCGCCGTTACTTCGATATCCCGAGGGCATCGGTCACATAAAGGGCATCGAACTTGGATTTCCGGCAACTGCGTTACGCCCTTTCGGTCGCCAAGGAGCGCAGCTTCACCAAGGCCGCGAAGCGGCTTAACATTTCGCAGTCCGCCGTCAGCGAGCAGGTCAAGCTGCTTGAAGAAGAAATTGGTTTTGAGCTGTTTCGCCGGACATCGGGCGGCATCGAATCCACCGACCGCGGCAGTACTTTTTTGTATGAATCCGAGCGGGTGATGGGCGATCTGCTCAGTCTGTCGGACACCGCCCGAAGATTGCGCGGCACGCTTTCCGATACGCTCATGATCGGCATGGGATCGGGCATGGCCCAGATATTCATTCCGCGCATGTTTGCCGATCTCAAAAACGATCTTCCAGGCGTGCGGCTGGACATCGTGACCGCGCCGACCAGGAATATCTTCAATGAACTTCATGAAGAGAAGATCGACGCAGGCATCGCGATCGAATCGGATCCCGATCGATTGCCGGCCGGACTGATATTCGACCGCCTGATCGACGCCGAGATGGCCTTGATCACGCATCCGAAGCATGCGCTGGCGCGTTCAAAGCAGCCCGTCGATATCGGACGCCTGCTTGCCGAGCCCTTCATCATGAGCGAACTGACGGTGGGATATGGCCAGGTGGTGTTCTCGCTGTTCACCAACCTCGGAATCCGGCCCAACATTCTTGCGGTCGTCGACAATATCGAGACCATGAAAATGATTGTGCAATCCGGGGGCGGGATTGCCATCGTTCCGCGGGCCTGCGCCGAAAACGAAGTCGCTCTGGGATTATTGAAAGCGCTGTCGATAACGCCGGCACGCAATGTCGCATTCAGCCTGTTCCGGCGGCGCGAGCCATTGTCGCGACGCAAGGAAGCCGCGTTGCTGAAATTGCGAGAGATGCTCAAGGCTTAGTTGATCGGATTTTCCGATAGTGCCATCGATAATCGGCTTTTGACTTGCACCAAGCGTCCGAACCATCCTGCCGTCCCCGAGACGGCGCTGGCTGATACGCGCTCGTTTCTGTCAGCGGATGGTAGAAGCATGTCATCTCAATCGCCTGCCGCGCGCTTTCGCATCGGTATCGATACCGGCGGAACGTTCACCGACATCGTGTCGGTCGATATCGTTTCCGGCGCTACGCAAGTCACCAAAGTTGCGAGCACGCCGGCTAATCCGGCGGTCGGCCTGTTGCGCGGCGTCAATGAAATTCTCGACGCCGCCGGCGCTACCACCAACGATGTCGCAGGCCTCGCCCATGGAACAACGGTTGCGACCAACGCGCTGCTGCAGGGCGAAATCAATTCGCTCGGCCTGATCGTCAATGCCGGCTTCCGGCACATTCTCGAGATCGCCCGGCAGTCGGTCCCGGAGGGCTACGGAAATTCCTATTTCTGGGTCAAGCCCGATCGCATCGTGCCGCTTCAATTCGTCCGCGAGGTCGGCGGCCGGCTGGATTTCCGCGGCCACGAATTGCGTTCGCTCGATGAGGCGAGCATTCGCCAGGCGGCGCGGTATTTTCGCGCGCATGGCATCCGCGCCATCGGCATCTGCCTGCTGCATTCCTACGCAAATGATACGCATGAGCGCCGCGCCGCCGAAATCGTCGCCGAGGAATATCCGGACGCGACATTGTCACTGTCCTGCGTGGTGCTTCCTGAATATCGCGAATACGAACGCGCGGTAACGACACTGGTGGACGCTTTCGTCAAGCCGCATATGGAACGCTATCTCAAGCGGGTGCATCAGGAACTTGGCGCCGGGTTGCAGGACAAACCGTTTCTGGTGATGCAGTCGAGCGGCGGCGTCGCCAGCGCCGAGCAGGTGGTGCGCAAGCCGATTACCACGGCGCTGTCGGGCCCGGCGGCCGGGGCGCTCGGCAGCGCGGTCATTGCAGAAATTGCGGGTTTTCCGGATCTGGTGACGCTGGATGCCGGCGGCACCTCGACCGACCTTTGCCTGATCGAGGGCGGCAAGCCGCAGGTCACCAATGGCGGATCGGTCGGTCCGTTTCCGGTGCGGATACCGATGATCGACATCGAGACCATCGGCACCGGCGGCGGTTCGATCGCCTGGATCAGCAGGGAAGGGCATCTC
>JAQGKC010000143.1 GCA_028290305.1 Bradyrhizobium sp. | reverse complement strand
AGATCCTGATGTCGGCGGGCGGCATCGACGCGCTGGAATGGGAAAGCGAGCGCTCGAAAGGCGGCGCCCGCCCGCGCGCCTGGCTCCGCACTAAGGCCAATTCGATCGAAGGCGGCACCTCCGAGGTGATGCTCGGGATCGTGGCCAAACGGATTCTCGATCTGCCGGGAGCTTAGGACCGCTGGTTACAATAACTCGTCATTCCGGGGCACGCGAAGCATGAGCCCGGAATCCATAACCACGACGGGGAGTATGGATTCCGGGCCTGCGCCCAAGAGGGCGCATCCCGGAATGACAACAGTAAAAATACTTCGTCCGAACCACCTCTGAACCGGAATAACCCCATGGCCCTCGTCCTCACCGAAGAACAGTCGATGCTGCGCGACAGCGCGCGCGGGCTCATCAGCGACAAGGCGCCGGTGTCGCATTTGCGGCAGTTGCGCGACAGCAAGGACGCGACGGGATTTTCCCGCGATCTGTGGCGGACTTTCGCCGAGATGGGGTTTTCCGGATTACTGGTGCCGGAGGATTTTGGCGGCAGCGGATTGGGTTGCGTCGAAGCCGGCGTGGTGATGGAGGAAATCGGACGCACCCTGATGCCGTCGCCGTTTCTGGCGACCGCCGTGCTCGCGACATCGGCCTTGTCGCGCGGCGGCAGCGCCGCGCAAAAATCCGAACACCTGCCGAAGATATCGGATGGCTCGCTGCTCGCCGCGCTGGCCATCGATGAAGGGGCCAAACATCGCCCGCTGCAAACCAGGATGGCTGCGGTGCGCTCCGGCAACGGCTTCAGGCTTCAAGGCGACAAAGCCTTTGTGGTTGACGGGCACACCGCCGACCTCCTGATCGTGGCGGCCCGCACCGCGGGCGCTGCTGGCGAACGCGACGGACTGACGCTGTTCCTTGTCGATTCCAAAACCAAGGGCGTTGAGACCGAGCGCACCGCGATGGTCGATTCGCACAACGCGGCGCGAATTAAGTTCGACAATGTCGAAGTGAATGCTGATGGTGTGCTCGGCGAGGTCGATCGGGGCGGCGCCCTGCTGGAAGGCGTGCTCAATATCGGCCGCGGCGCGGTAGCATCGGAAATGGTGGGGTTAAGCGAGGAGGTGTTCGGCCGGACCGTCGGATATCTGAAGGAGCGCAAGCAATTCGGCAAGTTGATCGGCGAATTCCAGGCACTGCAGCACCGCGCGGCGCAGCTTTATATCGAGATCGAGATCACCCGCGCCGCGGTGCTGAAGGCACTGCAGACGCTCGACGGGGATTTCGAGAATGCCGGTGCGGCGGTCGCGGTCGCCAAGGCGCGCGCGGGTTCGACGGCGACGCTGGCGGTTCAGGAAGGCGTGCAGATGCATGGCGGCATGGGCATGACCGACCAGTTCGACATCGGTTTCTTCATGAAGCGCGCCCGGGTCTGTCAGGAATTGTTCGGCGACACCAATTTTCACGCCGACCAACTGGCGAGGATGAAGAATTATTGAGGCTACAGCCGTCATTGCGAGCGCAACGAAGCAATCCAAAGCCCCACGAAAGGACTGGATTGCTTCGTCGCTTCGCTCCCCGCAATGACGTTGGGAGAACTTACCTGATCGGCGGCGCGTATTGAATACCGCCGGCGCTCCAGAGCTGATTCAGTCCCCTGGGAATGCCGAGCTTCGATCCGCTGCCGACATTGCGTTCGTAGACTTCGCCGTAATTGCCGACATGCCGGATGATGCGCACGGCCCAATCCTTGGTCAGGCCAAGGTCCTCGCCGTAAGTCCCTTCGGTCCCGACCAGCCGCATCACGTCGGGTTTCTTCGACTTCAGCGCCTCGTCGATGTTCTTCGAGGTAATGCCGAGTTCTTCGGCGTTGATCATCGCATACAACGTCCACTTCACGATCAACATCCAGTCGTCGTCCCGCTCCCGCACCACAGGCGCCAGCGGTTCCTTTGAAATGACATCCGGAAGGATGACGTGGTCGCCCGGCTTTCCGAGGTTCAGCCGCAGCGCATAGAGCTGGGAGACGTCGGCGGTCAGCGTGTCGCATTGGCCGGAATCATAGGCCTTGATGACTTCGTCCAATTTTCCGAATTTCATCTCCTGGTATTTCATGTTGTTGGCGCGGAAATAGTCGGCGAGGTTGAGCTGCGTCGTCGTCTCCGCCTGCACGCACACCTTGCTGCCATCGAGCGCCAGCGCCGAATCGATGTTTCGTGCCCTCGGCACCATAAATCCTTCGCCGTCATAATAAGCTACGGCCGGGAAATAGAGGTCGTAGGACGTCTCTCGCGACATGCTCCATGTCGAGTTGCGGGAGAGAATGTCGACCTTGCGGTTCTGCAATTCCTTGAACCGCTCGTTGGCATCGAGCGGAATGAATTTTGCTTTTTTCGGATCGTCGAAGATGGCTGCTGCTACCGCACGGCAAAAATCCACATCGAAACCGGTCCAGTTGCCCTTGTCGTCGGGAATCGAGAAGCCGGGCAGGCCGGTATTGACGCCGCACAGCACCTCGCCGCGCCGGATCGTCCGTTTCAAAGTCCGGGTGTCATATCGTTCATAGGTGACGGCGGCAGCCGCGATCGCGAATGCGATCGCCAGCCCGATCAGAAGGCCGCCTCGAAATGTCCGCATGATTTTCTCTCGCCAATGTCAGGGAAAATAGATCGGCCATCAAAGTGGTGTGGCGGTTACAATTCGGGCTTCTGCCGCACGATGACCTTGGTGCCGACCGGGACGCGATCATAGAGATCGGCCACGTCGGCATTGACCAGCCGGAAGCAGCCGGACGAAATGGCGGTGCCAATTGTTTGCGGCTGGTTGGTGCCGTGGATGCGATAGACGGTCGAGCCGAGATACATCGCGCGGGCGCCGAGCGGGTTGCCGGGGCCGCCGGCCATGAAGCGCGGCAGATAGGGCTGGCGCGCGATCATCTCCGGCGGAGGCGTCCAGTCCGGCCATTCCGCTTTACGCGAAATGTTCAGCAATCCCTGCCACTGAAATCCATCGCGGCCGACACCGATGCCATAGCGCAGCGCACGGCCGTTGCCCTGGATCAGATAGAGATGCCGTTCCGCCGTCGAGATAATGATGGTGCCCGGCGCCTCGGTCGTGCGGTAGTACACCATTTGCTTGCGGTATTCCGGGTCCAATTCCACGGAGTCATCGGGCATAAGTCCGGGCTGGTCGCCGACATCGGGCTGCTGGGCAAAGCTCTGCGAGACCGAAAGCATCAGGCCGGCCGCGGCAATCATCATCCAGATCAGGTGCCGAAACTTGATCATACAAAGCTCTCCAGGTTGGCGCTGCCGAATATGTATCACCGTTTGCCACTCACACCATCAAATCTCAGGGATGGCGTGATGGCAAGCAATCCGGATATCTCGCTGGAATGCTTTCAATTTCATGAATTGAAGATCGCCAAAACCGTGTCCTAAAAGCCTCACTTCGGCGCAATCCAAAGCCTCAAGCCATAGGCCACGATTGCGACGGTGCCGACTCCTGCAAGCCAAAGGGCGGCGAACCACAGCAGGCGCTGCGTCAGCGGTCGCTGGTTTTGCTTCTGACGCATCAATGATAGCCGCTTCCGGCCCTTACCTTGCCGCGGAATACCCAATAGGCCCACGAGGTGTAACCGAGAATAAGCGGTATCAGGAAGGCAACGCCGACCAGCATGAAGATCTGGCTATTCTCGGGCGATGCCGCCTGCCAGATGGTGATGCTCTGCGGCACGATGTAGGGCCACATGCTGATACCGAGGCCGGCATAGGACAGCGCGAACAGCGCCAGCGACAGAAAGAACGGCCGATAGTCCTGCTTGTTTGCGAGGCTGCGCAGCAACAGAACGGTAACGACGGCAACCGCGATCGGTACCGGCGCGGTCAGGATGACGTTTGGCCAGGTGAACCAACGCTGCGCATATTGAACGTGGAGGAACGGCGTGGCGATGCTGACTGCGCCGATGGCGCCCAGCATCGCGAACAATAGCCACCAGCTCAAGGCATAGGCCTTGTCGCAAAGCCCGCCCTCGGTCTTCAGCACCAGCCATGTCGCGCCGAGCAAGGCGTAACCGACCACCAATGCGAGGCCCGTCAAAATACTGAACGGCGTCAGCCAGTCCCACCAGCCGCCGGCATAATGACGCCCCTCGACATGCACGCCCTGCAATATCGCGCCGAGTGCAACTCCCTGCGCCAGCGCCGCCAGCAGCGATCCACCGGCAAACGCGATATCCCAACGGTTTCGCTTGCTCTGCGTCGTCCGCCAGCGAAATTCGAAGGCAACGCCGCGAAATATCAGGCCGATCAGCATCGCGATCATGGGCGTGTAGAGCGCCGGCATCACCACCGCGTAAGCCAGCGGAAACGCCGCCATCAGGCCGCCGCCGCCGAGCACCAGCCAGGTTTCGTTGCCATCCCAGACCGGCGCGACGCTGCTCATGATCACGTCGCGATCGGCCTTGTTCGGAAACAGGGGGTACAAAATGCCGAGGCCGAGATCGAAGCCGTCCATCACGATATAGACGAACACCGCGAACGCGATGATGAACGCCCAGATGGTTGCAATGTCGGCGGCGGTCATCAGGCAGACCCTCGCGCTACTGCGCCGGCTGCGGGCGTGATGCCCGCGGCGTGGGCCGGCAGATCGCCGCTCGGGCCCTCTTCGCCGGGATGTGGCGGCGATGCCATCAGCCGGAACAGATAGGTCAGGCCCGCCGTATACACGATGAAATAGACGATGACGAAGGCCAGCAGCGACGAGCCGACCGCAGGAGCCGCGAGCGGCGAGGCGGACTCAACCGTTCGCAATAGTCCATACACCGTGAACGGTTGCCGCCCGGTCTCGGTAGTGACCCAGCCCGCGATCACCGCAATGAAACCCGCGGGGCCCATCACCATCGCGAACATGTGCAGCAACCGGGTTTCGTAAAGCGTGCCGCGCCAGCGCGTCCACAGGCTGAACAGGCCGAGTGCCAATATCAAAAATCCCATTCCGACCATGATCCGGAACGACCAGAATGTGATCGGCACCGGCGGCCAGTTTTCGCGCGGCACGGTGTCGAGGCCTGCGAGCGGCGCATCGAGTGAGTGCTTCAGGACAAGCGAGGACAGCTTTGGAATTTCGATTGAATATCTGATCTTGCCCGCGGCTTGATCGGGCAGGCCGAACAAGACCAGCGGCGCGCCGTTCGGGTGACTCTGGTAATGGCCCTCCATTGCCATCACCTTGGCGGGCTGATGCTCCAAAGTGTTGAGGCCGTGCTGATCGCCGGCGAGAATCTGGATCGGCGCCACCAGCGTCGCCATCCACATTGCCCTCGAAAACATCACCCGCGGACCTGGAAGATGCTGATCACGCAGCAGGTGAAACGCGCCGACGGCGCCGACCACGAGCGCGGTCGTGAGATAGGCTGCCAGCACCATATGTACGAGGCGGTAGGGAAACGATGGATTGAAGATGATCTTGAGCCAGTCGGCGGGGACGAACTGCCCGTCGGCGTTGACGGCGTAGCCGGCCGGTGTCTGCATCCAGGAATTGGCGGAAAGAATCCAGAAGGCGGAAAACAGCGTGCCGACGGCGACCATCAAGGTGGCGAGGAAATGCAGTTTCGGGCCGACCCGCTTCAGCCCGAACAGCATGACGCCGAGAAAGCCCGATTCGAGGAAGAAGGCGGTCAGCACCTCATAGGCCATCAGCGGGCCTACAATGGGGCCGGTCTTGTCGGCGTAGGCCGACCAGTTGGTGCCGAGCTGGTAGGATATCACGATGCCCGACACCACGCCCATGCCGAAGCCGACCGCGAAGATCTTCAGCCAGTAATTGAACAGGTTGATGAAGACCTCGCGCCCGGTCCACAGCCAGAGCGCTTCAAGCACCGCGAGATAGCTGGCAAGTCCGATCGAGAACGCCGGAAACACGATGTGAAACGACATCGTGAAAGCGAACTGCGCCCGGGCCAATTCCACGGCATCCCAGCCCTCGAACATCACGGCCATCCGTCAAGGTTGGATCGTCCGCGTATCTAGCATGCCAGCCATGGCGAGGATATCGCGATTGCACGAACCCGATGTTCCCGCCAACTGCTTTACGATGGTGCGGCGCGCGTTCGCATTGACGTCGATCGGCTTGAGGCGCTGAGCAGGCGCCGCGGCCTGCTCAGAGTCTCCTGAGGAAAATACTGACCTCATCCTGAGAGTCTGACTCAAAATGCAGCCAATGGAATAAGGAATTCTAGCGCGACTCGTCATGCCCGGCCTTGTGCCGAGCATCCACGTCTTAGCGGTGGAGCAGCAAGAAAGACGTGGATGGCCGGGTCAAGCCCGGCCATGACGAAAATAGAATTATTTTCAAGTGGTTAGAAAGAGACTGGAAATGCAGGACGCTTTTTCGGTCATACTCTCAGGATGAGGTAAGTGGTCAGGACAATGAGGAGCGGCGTCTTGGCTGCGTCTCGCAAGATGGGGCGGGTTCGGCAATGACAGACGGAGCATGGCTTTACATCCTCAGATGTTCTGACGGCAGCTACTATGTCGGGACCACCCGCGAGTCCCTCGAAAGCAGAATGGCCCAGCACAATGCCGGGGCGTTCCAAGGCTATACTGCATCTCGCAGGCCCGTTGAGCTGATTTTCTCGCAATGGTTCGATCGAATTACGGATGCGATCGAAAGCGAGCGCAAGCTGAAGAAATGGAGTCGCGCGAAGAAAGAGGCATTCATCCGAGGTGACTTTGCATTGCTGCAGAAACTCGCAGAGCGCAAGTCACGCCATCCTTCGAGACGCCCGCCTGCGGCGGGCTCCTCA
>JAQGKC010000229.1 GCA_028290305.1 Bradyrhizobium sp. | reverse complement strand
TGCGGTCTCGGCGGTTTTATCCAATCCATCCGCGACACACGGTCAAGTCGCAGCAGCAATGGAAATGGGTCGGAATAACCGATGCTTTGGTACGTGACCGCCTCGAAAAGAAAAATCTACTGACGTTGCCCTGGCGGGGGCCTGCCCGCAAAGTCCACCGCTACGGTGATGGCGGCCACCGGCGATCTAAGCCATGGGCGAGGCTGGCGCGGGCCTTGGTCTTAGCGCCATCATCACCGTCGGGATCGCGCGGCCTATCGCCGACTGCTTAAGCAAAGTTAAGATCTCGGAACCTATCGCTTCCGGATTCAACGACGACTCACGAAACAGTTTTGAAACACAAACGAAACCGTTTTCATTGGGATCGAAATCGCCCCGACACCGGCCTTTTATATCATCGCCGCGATCGACGACCCAAGGACATCGCCATGACTGCAATAGCAAAAGCCTTATCGAATGTGATTCCCGCGATCTCACACATAGATGTTTTTAAGGCAATTGCTCTGTTCTGCGGAGCCTGTCTGTTCGTTTCTATCCTGCTAGCAACCTACGGTCTCTGGATCTGAGCGGAGGCTTTTTCTAGCTTACGCCGATCGTCATCGTCGGGGTGGGTCCAAACGTAAGGCATAGTCTCGCGCTGCAACGTCAGCCTGATCGTGTGCACGGGCGGTGCGTGTCGTCCTTTCTTGCATGACCGGCATTTCAGCGCGGCTTCAAGTTTCCAAATCGGCGTATCGCGCGGGCGGCGGATCGCATCGAGCGGGATGCTGGCCTCGGTTTCACAGCGATGGCATTTGACCTGTAACCAGCCGTAACCGCCGTTCAGGCATTGCGCGATGGTGGGTGACGGCTGCGTCGGGCCGCCCTAGGCTTGCATCTGGAGCGACCATGCTTCGGCCTCGGCACGGTCGGCCTCACGGGCAGCCTCGACAGCTTGCGCTGGCCCGCGCGCCCTGGGCGCGTATCTTCGCTTCGATGATCCGCCCGCCGTACCTGTCGAGACTTCGTGCTCATGGGTGGACGGTATTACAGCGGCCCTTTGCGGCAGCGGGCAAGACCACTAGGATTAGATGCTCGGAACGGCCTCGTGGCCCCATAGGTTCGACATACGCACGGGTTGGCCGAGACTAGAAACTGGCACCCGACAACAACAGAACTGCGCCGATTGCCATAAGGAGAATGCCCGGCCAGTTCGTTCCGACCCCTAGGAATCCCAGGCCGCGCCGTGGCGGCTCCAGAGTCTCGCGAAGCGGCCGGGAGGAATCCCGGCCGCTAAGCGGTCCGCGCCAAATAGCAGTGCGCGCCATGTACAAGATTCCGCCGAGAACGAGCAGCGCGCCAAGGCCGATCAGGAACATTCTCGCCTCTCCATTCATCGCTGGCGCGCACAACAGGACCGGGATTCAAGCCGGCGGCGGCCGAATCGTTCCGGCGGCTGGAACCATCGTCGCCGTCAGGTTTCTTGATCGTCCGGCCCGAATTAACTTGCGGGCCTTTCCCACAAAGCGCATCGTTTCGGGATCGTCGCCCGGACCCTCGGCTTTTATCGGTGACTGAGAGTGTTGCGCTCCCGTGTGTTCTAGGGGCGCGCCATGCCCGAGATTCAAAAATCTAGCTTACCACCGCGCCAAACCACCCGGCCCCGTTGCTCGGTCTGCCAATCGCGCATGCAAATCCAGCGGATCGCCAAGGCCCGCGCGGGCTTTGAGCATTGGCGCTCCGCTGCACTCGGTGCGGTCGTGTCGACCAAGTGCAGGTGAACGTTGACCCGTTGAAATCCGAAGCACTGGGAATGGTGCGGGAGTAAGCTAAGGCCACCGCAAATCGACGCCGCAGAGAGCGTGATTTGGACATTGCTCTCTCAAAAAATCCGGACCTAGAATGTCGATCCAAGGTCGCTCAAACAGGAGGCAACCATGAACGCGAAAGCACCAGGAGTTTTTCAGCCCGAGCTAATCGAATTGATGAAGGCAGTCCTTGACGATGCCACGGCAATGCTTCCCGAAGCGAAACGCACGTCGACGATGAAAGCTGAGATCGCTTCGCGCATTCTTGCATGTGCCGCGAAAGGCGAGCGAGACCCGACAGCGCTCAAATTGGGCGCTCTTTTATCTGTCGTGGATTGTACGCACTATTCGCATGACATCTCTCTGGAGCGCCGGGCAGTTTGAGCGGCGCTACTTCCCGATTGCCGACCGCAGCGAAACGGTGCGCCGTGAGCCTAATCGGCGGGGCTAGCCGCCCATGCTGCGGTTTGTTGTGTGTTGATGGCGGCGAGCCAGATAACGCTCAGCGGGCCCCGCTGCTTCGGGAGCCTGTCGATGATCAGAACCGTCCGCGAGAGAAATGAAAGAGGCTCCTCGAGCTGGGGCCGTTTCTTTTGGCGGTCCTGCCGTTCCTCATCCGGATGCCCCCAGACGAAGACGTGATCTCGCGCTCTTGCGTGAGCTTGATCATGTGCACGGGCGGCGCGTATCGAGGTAACCGCGCGCGGGAGTTCTAATCGCACCAAATTGCTATCGCAGTACCGTCCCGAAAATGTGATCCCACAGCGTTGTACT
>JAQGKC010000094.1 GCA_028290305.1 Bradyrhizobium sp. | reverse complement strand
CGCTTGCGGCGAGCACGCCTGCAGCACCGTTGATGCCCCAGAACCATGGCGTGGGGCCCGTGCTGATTGCAGAGACCAGTCGCATGCCGGTGGGAAATCCAAAGCCCATCAGGAAGCCTGCCGGCGCCAGGACAAGAATACAGAGTCCGGCGCGAACGAGAAGGCCCGCTCCATCAAGATCGACCAAGAACGGAGGCAGCCAGAGCGGCAACGCAAACAAGTAAGCGGCACACGCGACGCTCCAGGCTAAGAGCTTGCCTGTTCCGGCAAGGCGCATGCGCTCGGATGCCAGGCTGCCGAAGCCTGCCCAGAGGATCAGGCTGAACAGAACGACACTCAACGCGTAGACGGGATGACCGAGGAAGACGCTCATTCGCTGTAGGAGAGCGATCTCGACCATCATGAACCCGCTCCCGATCAGGGCGAAATAAACGGTGCCGCCCAAGGCCAGCTGCCAGCCGGCTTCTCTGACCGTCGGCTGCAGCGGGACGATGATCGTAGCGGCGACCAGCGCGACCGAAATCAGAACCAGCATGGCAAGGGTCAGCGTCGCGACGAGGTTGCCCGCGAACACGCCGGTGTGCGTGAAGTGAGAGAACACGTCCGCGTCAAACAGCGTGGCGAACCGCAACTGGTTGAAGAAGAAAGGGCGCGCATCGGTCGGCGGCGTGAGGTCGAGATAGAAGCCGGTCGTCGCCCGGTCGAGCATGCGACGGTCCATAGCACTGACGACCTTCTCGAGCACGGCGGATGGCGCCGACGTGTCCGGGCTTAACAGCACCGTGAATTCATTGGCTTTGGCGGCGTTCTCGAGCGCCCTGAGCGTCGCCGGCGAGAGCGGCGACTTCGTCACGATCAGTGTCGCTACCTTCCCGGCTGCGGCGAGGAACAGGTGGCGCCTGGGCTCGGCGGCGCCGCTTGCAAGAAGTGTCGCGACGGCAAGGCTGACCAATCGCCCGGTCTCGTTCACTTCGCCGGGCGCGTACCAGCGGCTCACCGTGAACAGGCCATTTGGATTAAGCCGACCGAGAAAGCGTTGCCAGGCCTCGATTGTGTAAAGACCGTTTTCTGTAAGCGTGAAGGCGCCGGCGCCCGTCGCCGCCCAGGTATCGATCAGGCTCATCTGGATGACATCGAAGGAACGCGGTGTGCGTGCAAACCAGCTGCGCGCCTCGTCGACCTCGAACTTCACCCCATCCAATGTGGCGATCGCTGTATAGCCGGAAAAGTGGCGCTCCAGGACGTCGATGATGATCGGATTGATCTCGATGCCCGTCACGTCACTCAGGCCGAAGAGGCGTTGCGACAGGACGTCCCGACCGCCGCCCACGCCGATCACGGCACCGGTTTTCAGGTCCGGAACGGCATAGGCAAGGTTGGTCACGTCATAGCGCAGGAACCCCAAGTTCGCGAGAATTCCATCGAAGCGGTACAGGGGAGTGCCGGCGCCGCCGTCGATATTCAGCGCTCGCTGCTCAATGGTCGAGTGCGGCAAGCGCGGCGAGGCGCCGAACATCGCCGGCGGGACCGTTTCGCTCCGACTGACGGTGATGCGGGAAAACGAATTCCAGCGATCGTACGCAAGATCGGCCGGCGTCTCCAAGTGATCCTTGATGATCGTCGGTCGAACGCCATAGATCGTGAGCGTGTTGGCAATCGCAAAGAGTAGGCAGCCTGTGACAATGCTTCGGCGGTAGCGAAAGAGCTTGGTCCCGAGCGACGTGGATTCGGGCAGGGTGCCGAGTCCGGAGCCGGCGAAGCCGAGCGCCGCGAGCCCGATGAGCGCACCGACCCACAACACCGCTGATGGCCCGCTCATCACATTCAGGAGCACAAGGACACCGATGCACCCAGCGGCCGCACCGATCATATCCGCTCCGTAGACATTTCCGATCGCATAGGGGCTGCGCGTCAGGGCAAGGCTCACGACAACGCCCGAAAAGAAAAATGGAACGGCGAGACAGAGCGCGAATTCTGCCCAAGCGACCAGGGAGGTGAGCGACGGCGAAGCACCTGTCACCAACGTCAATTGCACGAGCATGGCCAGATCGGTCGTTAAGGCGAAGGCCAGCGCCGCCACGGCCAGGTCGTAGGACAGTTGCTCCGGTCTGAACCTCTGCCTGCGCAAATAGACAGAAACTGCGCCAGCGGTCAGGCCAAACATGGCAATACTGATGACGAAGAAGGCCAGGTGGTACCATGAGATAACGGAAATGATTCTGGTCTCGATGATCTGCAGCATCAGCGTCGCTGCCGTCACCAAGCCAAGAGCCACATAGAATCGGACTCTTCGGCCGGTTTCGTCCCGCGATTTCGTTTTCGGTAGATGCACGCGCCCTCCCCGCCGATATGCGGCTGCCGAGCTGGGCAGGTGATCTGGGCTAGCAATCTTTCCGTACGGCCTTGCGATGGCCCACAATAAATGTTGCCCCTCACTCCACAACAAATGTTACCCAAGACAGAACGCACGGGCATTTAGCGCGGCAATTGTAGCAAAAGTGCGCCTGAACATTTCAGGTTCAGCGCGCAGAGAACGCGGCCACACGTCGCAGTGATGGCAGACTCGATCCAGACAGGATCGGTCCCGCTCGCTTCCGGCGCTGATCAAATCTCAAGCGCACTAGGCCGCGGCCCGGCGCCCCTTTTGAGCCTTGCAAGTGCGCCAGATCGGCAGGGGGTCCCACGAGTACCGGGGACACGAGCCTCGAAGTGCTTAATTCGTTCTTCGCTCGGGAAGGCTTGGAGGAGATCACGAGCACGACGATCGACGTTAGAAGGCCGCTCTAATCTATCGGCGAACAGGCAGTCTGCGAGCGGTGCAGCTCTTGCTCGGCCACACCAAGATCGAAAGCACCGTCAGATATCTTCGCATCGAGGTTGATGATGCTCTCGCCATAGCGGAACAAGTCGACTTCTGAATTACTCGGGCAGAGATGGGGTAATCGGCCGGCCCAGCTTGTGGATAGGTGAAGATTTTTGGGTGCTGCGCTTCAGGCTGATGGTGAAACGAGGTCCGTGGTGACGACCTCAAGCATCAGAAGGAGAAGCGCAGCATGGACCAATCGGTCAAGGACACTAGTATCTGCATTGTGGATGACACGGGCAGGATCGTGGTGAACGACACCTTCCTGATGATCGGATTCTTGATCAGACCTTCCAACAGGGAATTTCATCTCCAGTAGAGAAGCAGGATCAGCCTTGTTGCTGAACAACGCAGGCTGCAACACGACGTCTGCGTCGCAAGCAGCCAGGCCGCGATGATATTTGGCACCTAGAGGTTTCCGACAGGGACAGGTCAAGATTGCTCCCGTGACAGCTCAGCTTCACGGTACAAATATTTGACAAAGCAATTGCGATGTTCACATTTTGACGACGAACGGCTGATCAGTCGAGAACTTGTCGGAAATCAATTGCGGCGGCCCATCACCAACCAAAATCAGATCCTGCAGGTGCCAATGCAGACGCTGCGGCTCAACCGCCAGGATCATTCCCGTTTCCAGGACGATGTCGCTGTCCCTCCGCAAGACCGGCTCTTGCTGGTGAAACCATGGTCCCATACCGTGCCCAACCAGCGATGCGGTGTAATCGATCCCCTTCTTTTTGAACTCCTCTACCGCAAACGCGTAGATCTCACCGGCAGTCACGCCGGCGCGGCACCGATCGATGGTCTTGCGGTGGATCTCAAGGGTCAGTTCGTAGCCGCGCAGCTGTTCCGTGCTCGGCGGCCCCAGAATGGCGAGGCGGGACTGATGTCCCGGGCAACCGTCGAAGTAGGTGACGTAGTCGTTGCGCACAAAATCGCCCTTGCGGAACGCGACATCGCTTTCGCCGCCGTACATCACGTCGTTCGAACTTGAATTCAGGATGCCATGGACATAGCCGGCGCCTCGCCGGGTACAGGCAGCAAGCACGCGCGCATGCACCTCGCGCTCGGTTTCGCCTTGCCGGATCGTTGGGAAGACCTCCGCCAGGACATCGTCCAGAAGATCGGCGGCCCTCTTCTGCTGGGCGATTTCGCGGGGCGTCTTGATCCATCTGACTTCATCCATCATCCGCGAACAGTTCACCATTTGGAGCTTCGGCAAAGCGCGCTGGATTTCCTCCCAGTGCGCCGCACTCAGTCCATCCTGCTCGAAACCGATTCGTGTTGCCGCCAGACCGGCGTCGGCGATCAATTCCGCAAGCCGGCTGTAAAGTGATTTCTCATAAGCTTGATACACTTCGACCTGCGCGATCCACGACTCGCGTCGCGCAAGCTTCTCGGCGAAGGCGTCGAGGATGATGACCGGCGCGCCATGGCGCGGCCACAGAACCATAAAGCCACGCACCGTATTGGCAATATCGAGATGCCGGGACAGCGTGCCCGGCATCGCCATTCCCGACAAATAGGTAAAGTTCACGCCGGTACGGACCGCGACCGCCGCGAGTCCGTTGTTGTCCATATAGGCATTGAGCCGGTCGATGTTGGCCAGGACGCTGCGGCGGTGCTGTGGCATCTCAATATGCTCGCAGGGATCGATGGAAACCTAGCGGGCGTACCTGACTTCGAACGTCACGACCCCGCCTTCGGTCCGGTACGGGCCGTGCTTCATGCCCGGCGGACGGCAGGCATACATGCCCTTCTCGAAGAATTGGTCGCCGTCCCAATGATTGCCTTCGAGGATGTACACCTCTTCCCAAAAGTCGTGCACGAATGTTTCCGTGCTGGCGCATCCCGGATCGACCTTCAGCATCCGCGTCACGAACATCTTGTCAGGATCCTCGGTCAGGATCTTCTGATAGTGACCGGGCGGTGCGCCCTCGACCGGCACCCAGGGAATGTTGTCGGTCGGGAAGAATTCCAGTTCAGGCTTCGGCATCGTCTTCTCCTTTACGGACTCTCAAACGGGTGAACATGGTCGCGGGCCGTCATCGCTCTTCACGCACGTATGGCAGCGCGAGCGCTTCGGGGGCGCCGGCGCGGCGCTTCATCGCGCGCCGGCCCATCACCGCTAACACGATGATGGCCATCAGATAGGGGAACATCTGCATGACGTAGGTCGAAATCAGGTAGAATATGCCGCCCAGAACCTGCGATTCCGCGATCAGGATATAAGCGAAGCCGAACAGATAGGCGCCGCCGAGCAGCTTGATCGGGTGCCAGCCGGCGAAGATCACAAGCGCCAGCGCCACCCAGCCACGGCCGGCGGTCATGCCTTCAGCCCAGCTGTTCAAATACCCGACCGACAGGAAGGCGCCCGCCAGCCCCGCCATGCCCGCGCCGAACACCACCGCGAGATAACGAATGCGGAATACGTTCCACCCCACCACGTCGACGGCGCTCGGCTTCTCACCGGCCGCGCGCAGCGCCAGGCCGGGCCGCGTCCGGTAGAGGAAATACCAGACCGCGGCGACCATGAAGTAGGACAGATAGACCAGCGCATTTTGGCGAAAGAAAATCGGGCCGAGCGCGGGGATATCCGAAAGCAGCGGAATCGGAAGCGCGTGCACGCTCTGGGGAACGTCAATGGCGACCAGGCCGTGCCCGGCAAAGCTCGACAGCCCGTCGCCGAACAGCACCAGCGCCAGGCCGGCGACGACATGATCGGCGCGGATCGTCACCGTTAGCAGCGCGAACAAAAGCCCGAGCAACATGCCCGCCACGATCGCGCAGAGGATGCCGATCACGACCGACCCCGAGCCAAGCGTCGCCGCCACCGCCGTGAGCGCCCCCACCAGCATGATTCCCTCGATGCCCAGGTTCAGCACGCCGCTGCGCTCGACCACGAGTTCGCCGAGCGCGGCCAAAAGCAGCGGGCTGGCTGCAGCCACGCTGGTCGCCAGCATGCTGATGAGGACCGTCATGTTCATGTGCGGTCGCCCTTTGCAGGCTGCACGCGCGGCCGGATCCGTCTCGCCAGGGTCAGTCCAGCGAGCGCAAACAGAATGATCGCGGCCTGCATGACCCGGACCAGGGACGGATCGATCTGGGCGATCTGCAGCGCGGAACCGCCCTGCATCAGGATGCCGTAGAACACCGCCATGACAAGGACGAGCAACGGATCGTGCCCGGCAAGCCAAGAGACGAGGATGCCGAGGTAGCCATAGCCCGGCGTTAGCACGTAGAGCCGCCCGGCCGTCCCGCTCACTTGCTGGATA
Organism: Bradyrhizobium sp.; assembly: GCA_028290305.1. The sequence continues at coordinate 56,196 of JAQGKC010000094.1, read as the reverse complement.
CCGGCCACCCCGGCCAGTGCGCCGCTGAGAAGCATAACCGCAATGGTCACGCGGGTAACGCTGATGGCCGCGTAACGCGCCGCTTCGTGCGAGTGGCCGACAACAGTGATCTCGAAGCCCCAGCGGCTCAACCGCAGCAGCCCGCTCAACGCGAGCGCCACAAGCGGCGCCGCAATGACGCAGATGTCGAGCTCGGATCCGATCGACGGCAGCCTTGCCGCATCGGGGAAAAATGCCGAATAGGGCCAGCCCCCGCCCGGCTCCCGCCACGGCCCATAGACCAGCGACTGCATCCACAGGATGGCGATGTAGTTCAACATCAGGCTGGACAGCACTTCGTTGACGCCTAGCCAGACCTTCAGGGCCGCCGAAACGAACGCCCAGATCGCGCCGCAGGCGATCCCGCAGGCCACGACCGCCAGCAACATCAGCGGCGCCGGCAGCGAGGTGTTGAGAGCGATGAGACCGGCGCCGAAGGCGCCCATCACCATCTGGCCCTCGCCGCCGATGTTCCAGACCCGTGCACGAAAGGCGACGGCCGCAGCAAGACCGGTGAAGGCGATCGGCTCGGCAAACACCAGCGAGCTCTCGAGCGCGCTCCAGGAGCCCACCGCCCCGTCAAAGATCGCGTGAAAGGTTTCAAGGACCGGCGCATGCACGGCCACAAGGACCAGCGACGACGCCGCCAGCCCAAGCAGGACCGACAGCACGAACGCGCCGGGCATCCGCAGCCAGATGGGAATGGCCATAATCAAGCCGCGTCCAGCAGATGGCCGCCCATCGCGGCGCCGATATCGCTGCGTTCGGCGCTCTCGCGGGGCCACGAGTCACGGATGGCCCCGTCGTAGAGCACCGTCACCCGGTCGGACAATTGCAGGATCTCGTCCAGATCCTCGGAAATGAGAATGATCCCGGCGCCGGTCTCGCGCAGATCGAGCAGCCGATCGTGCACCGCGCGCGCCGCAGCGATATCGAGGCCACGGGTCGGTTGCGCGACGATGAATACCACGGGCTGGGCCAGCACTTCGCGCCCGATCAGGATTTTCTGCTGGTTGCCGCCGGAGAGCGAGCGGATGGCGGTCCCGGTTCCCGGCGTACGCACATCGTAGTCGCGAATGAGGTTCTCGGCGCGCTCGCGCGCGACCCGCCGGCTGACCCAGATGCCTTTCGCCAGCGGCCGCTCGCGATAGTCGCGCAGCAGCATGTTGTCGGTCATGTCGAGCTGCGGGACCAGCCCCATGCCGAGACGGTCCTCCGGCACGAAGCGCAATCCGGCGCGTAGCCGCGACAGCGCGTTGGCCGCTGTCACGTCATGGCCCTTCAGCCAGATCTGTCCGTTCTGAAGGGCGCGGATTCCAGCCACGCATTCGGCCAGTTCGACCTGGCCGTTGCCCGCGACGCCGGCGATACCGAGAATTTCTCCGGCCCGCAGTTCGAGCGACACACCCTTGAGGCCGCTGGCGCCGCGATCAGCCTGCGCTTGCGCGTTTTGGACCTTGAGTACGACCTCACCGAAATTGCCGGCGCTAATGGGCCGCTGCGCCGGCATTGCGGCGCCGACCATCAGCGCACCGAGTTCCTGGATCGAGGCCTTCGACCTTCCCAATGACGCGACGACGCGGCCGCGCCGCAGCACGGTGACCCGATCGGCGGTTTCGGCGACTTCGCGCAGCTTGTGGGTGATGAACACGACGTATTTGCCCGCGTCCGCAAGCCGTCGCAACGCCAGGTACAGATCGGCTGCTTCGCCGGGCGTCAGCATCGAGGTCGGCTCGTCGAGCAACAAAAGATCCGCGCCGCGATAGAGCAATTTGAGGATTTCGACCTTTTGCCGCTGACCGACCGTCAATTGCCAGATCAGCGCATGCGGATCGATGTGCAGCCCGTGCTCACGTCCCACCGCTTCGACACACTGGGCCGCTTCGCGCCGGTGCAGACGCAGCGAGGCGTCGGTCGCGCCGAGCAGGATATTATCGAGCACGGAAAACGCGTTCACCAGCTGGAAATGCTGGTGAACCATGCCAATCCCGCGACGAACTGCGTCCCAGGGCGAGCGAAACTTCGTCTTCTCGCCGTCGATGAAGATTTCACCGCTGTCGGGCAGATAGACGCCCGACAAAATATTCATCAGCGTCGACTTTCCCGCGCCGTTCTCGCCGAGCAGCGCGTGGATTTCTCCGCGCCGCAGGCTGAGATCGACACGGTCGTTGGCGACGGTGCCACCGAAGCGCTTGCTGATCGACGACAGTAAAACGCCTTCTCCGGCTGAGGCCATGAGGCTGATTCCCTCGCTGTCGGACTATTTCGCGGCGCCTTGCACCCCCGCCACGAGCCAATTCATCTTGGTGGCGGCGTCTTCGGAGCTGAGTTCGCTGCCCGGGGGAACGCGCAACTTGCCTTCATTATCCTCGATCGGCCCGGCGAAGACCTTCAGCTCGCCCGACATGATCCTCTGCTTGGCCGCTTCGACGGCCTGCTTGGCCTCGTCGGTCACCATCGGGCCATAGGGCAGCAGCACCACGATGCCGCTTTTCAAGTCTCCGAGGTCGCGCGTGGATTCGAATCTATTGGCCTTAACAGCCTCAACAGCCTTGACGTAGAACGGACCCCAATTCCAGGCGCTGCCGCTGAGGAAGGCCTGCGGCGCCGCGAACGACCAGTCGGCATTCGACGTCATTCCCCATTTTCCCTTTGCCGCGGCTGCCTGCAACGTGGCCGAGGAATCGAGGTGGTTGACGATGATGTCGGCGCCCGCACTGAGCAGGGCGTCGGCGGATTCCTTCTCCTTCGGCGGGTCGTACCAGCTGTTGACCCAGTTGGTGACGACCTTGGCGCTCGGATTGACCGATTTGACGCCGAGCGCGAACGCGTTCACGCCGGAGACGACGGCCGAATAAGGATAGGCGCCGGAGAATCCGACGATATTCGTCTTGGTCATCTTGCCGGCAAGGACGCCCTCGAGATAGCGGACCTCTTCCAGCTTGCCGTAGTAGGAGGCGACGTTCCTCGGACCCTTCGGATCGGACATCTGGACGACGAAGTCGACTTCCGGATGTTTCTTGGCAATCTCGGGAATGAACGTTCCATAGCCGTAGCTGTTGGCGAAGATGACCTTGTTGCCCTTGGCGATCAGGTTGTTGATCACGGGCACGACGCCCGGACCATCGGCGACGGATTCGACGCGCGTGATCTCGAGGTCTGGCACGTGCTCCTGCAGATATTTGGTCGACTCGGTATTCGCCCGAACCCACGACGATCCCGACGGCTGCGAAAATTCGACAAAGGCCACCTTGAGCTTTTCGTCGGCGACGGCCTGATTTGCGAGCAGCAATCCGCCGACCAGAGACATCATCGCGATACGCACTCGATTTGATTTCACGGCTGGATCTCCATTTGAAGGGCGGCGCTCAGGATCCACCGCACGAATGCGGCTCACCTGAATACGATGCAACTCACATGCCACGGAGGAAAGCTCGTAAAACCTGGATTTTTTGGGTTCCTTCTGCCGCAGCTGATGCAAAAACCGGCAGCGTGCTCATGAATTGAAGGAAAGAACTTTCACTCTTTGCAAATTAGCCGTTGCGCTATAAATGGAATGTCCGATTGCCTGCCATGGCCAAGCGCGGGTTTGGTCGCCGACGGGGACAAGCAATCGCTGCCGGATTGCCAGCGCCGGCGATTAAACGGCAGGATGCTGTTGCTTGGCGACGCGCGGAGAGGTTGGAGTGAAGAAGGCAACGTCAAAGAACCGTCCGTTTCCGCGTGACGGGTCGGCGCAGGACGAACTGGCGCTCGGCGTGCGGCTGAAGCACGCGCGCATCGCCAGAGCGATGCGGCTCGCCGATCTGGCGGCGGCCTCCGGCTGCTCCGAAAGCCTGATCTCGAAGATCGAGAACCGGAAGGCGACGCCTTCGCTCAACACGCTACACCGCCTCGCGAAGGGCCTTGGAATCACGATCGCCACGCTGTTGAGCGAACAAGTCCCGGCGCACGGCATTATCATGCGCGAGGGCCAGCGACCCGTGCTCAGCCGGATCGGGCTCGGTGGGTTCGGCGTCGACGGCCTCGAGACCGAATTGTTGATTCCGTTCGGGGCCGACTCGGCGCTGCAGGCTACCTTGCTTCGTGTTCAGCCCGGCGCGCGCGGCGATGGAATGCGCCAACATGAAGGCGACGAAGTCGGCTACATCGTCACCGGCGAGATTGCCCTGACCGTTGAAGGCGACACCTATTCCCTGAAGGCCGGCGACGCCTTTTTCTTCCCGTCGATGCGACCGCACGGCGTCACCAATCCCGGCGAGGCGGTCGCCATGATCGTGTGGGTCAATACGCCGCCCACACTGTGAGCACGCGACGCCCACTTTCTACTCGTGAAAGAACTTGACTGGTGTGCAATCCTTGCTCGTATTGGCATGGCTGCACGACCGCAGCATCGCCCCAACCATGGACCGACGGAGGCCCGATGTCCGGCTACGCTATTCCAGATGATTTGATTGCAGCGGCGATCGCCGATCGCGGCAATGTGCATCCCTGGGAGACCATCCCCGTCGCCCGCACTGCCCTGATCGTCATCGATATGCAGAATTATTTCGTCGCACCGGACGCGCAGGGCGAGGCGGAAACCGCGCGCGACATCGTTCCCGCGATCAACCGGCTGGCCGGCGAGCTGCGCGGACGGGGCGGACGCGTCGTCTGGATGCAGAATACGACGACGGACACGCGCGAGAAATGGTCGGTCCGCCACGAGCTTCTCCCGCCGGACAAGGCCGAGACGCGCCTGGCCGCGATGGAGCTGGGTGCGGAAGGATACCAGTTCTGGCCGACGCTGGATGTCCGCACCGAAGACACGCGGATGGTGAAGAAGTTCTATTCGGCGTTCATCCAGGGCTCCTCCGATCTGGCCGCGTATCTGAGGACTCACGGAATCGAATTCGTGCTCATCGCCGGCACCTACACCAATGTCTGCTGCCAGGCGTCGGCGCAGGACGCCATGATGCTCAATTTCCGCACCATCATGGTGTCGGACTGCAATGCCGGGTCGACGGCCGAAACGCACGCCGCGGCGCTGAACAACTTCTTCGAGTTCTTCGGCGATGTCCTGTCGGTCGACGAGGTATTGGGTCGGCTCGGCTCGAAGTCGGCACTGAAACGGCTGCGGCGTAACGAGGGAGCAGACACCATGGCGACCACCGTGCCGGAAAAGACTGCCCTTGTCGTGGTCGACATGCAGAACGACTATTGCAACGCGCGCGGCGTCTATCCGCGCAACGGATTGAACTGCTTCGACATGGACAGCGTCGTGCCGGCCACGGTCGCGGCGGTGAGCGCGTGCAAGGCGCATGCGATCCCCGTCATCTACCTGCGCATGGCCTGGAACACCGACGCGCGCGGATTTCCGATCGACGCCGGCCTGATCATCGAACAGTCCCGGCCCTTCATTCGTACCGAAGGACTTCGGCGCGGCACCTGGGGTGCCGAGGTGCTGGCGGAAATGCCACCTCCCGACTATGTCGTCGAGAAAACCCGCTACAGCGGTTTCCATAATAGCTCGCTCGAGGCCCTGCTGCGCGGCCTCGGCGTCGACACGATTTGTCTCGCGGGCGTCATCACCAATATGTGCGTCGAGGCCACCGCGCGCGACGCCTTCCACCGCGATTTCCGCTTCGTGGTACTGTCCGACTGCGTTTCCGGCTTCAGCCGCAAACTGCACGACGCCAGCCTGGAGACCCTGCAGATATTCGGACGGGTCGCCGCGTCGGGCGATCTGTTCGCTGGGACGTCGCTTCAGGACTGAGGAAAGCGCTTGCGCCAATGCTCGGCGATATCGATGCCGCGGCAGAACCAGACGTCCTCAAAGCTTCGCATGTGCTCGAGCAGCCTGATCAGCCCGGTGCAACGCCCGGGCCGCCCGATTAGCCGGTCATGCAGGCCGATCGACAGCAGCTTCGGTGAACCTTTCTGGCCCTCGCGTCGGAGAACGTCGAAGGCATCGCGCATATAGGTGAAGAAGTCGTCGCCGGTCGAGAACCCGCTGTTTTCATTGAAGCGGTTGTCGTTCGCCTCGTAGGAATAGGGAATGACCAGATGCGGCCGCTCACCGATACGCAGCCAGTACGGCAGCTCATCGGCGAGCGAATCCCGGTCGTACAGAAATCCTCCGGCCTCGACGATCAGCCGCCGCGTATTCGGTCCAGGTCGTCCGGTCATCCATCCCACCGGCCTCGTGCCGGTCAACCGCGTCAGCACCTCGATCGCGCGACGGATATGCTCGCGTTCGACTTCCTCGCTGACGTCGGCGTAATCGATCCAGCGATAGCCGTGGCTTACGATCTCGTGCCCGCGCTGGACGCAAGCGGTGGTCAGTTCGGGGTTCTGCTCCAGCGCGCGGGCGACCCCGAGGATGCTCACCTGGACCGCGAAGTCGCGAAAGATGTCCAATACCCGCCAGGCGCCGCGACGGCTGCCAAATTCGAACACCGATTCGACCAGTGGGGAACGCTGCCCCGGCTTTGCGCCCATGCCGATATCGTTGAGCATGGCTTCGGACAGATCGTCGCCGTTAACGAGCGTCGCCTCGCCGCCGCCTTCGACGTTGAGATTGAAGTTCACCCCAATGGAAGCGCGCCTGGGCCAGCCGGGGTCCGGCGGAAATTCGCCATAGCCGACGAGATCGCGCGCAACCATTGGATCAGATTTGGGCTCATACATTGATCGACATGCTCGCTTCACAATTGACGGGGGGGGGACGACCATTAGCGTGGCGGTGTAAGCGCTGCCACGCAAGGATCGTAGCAATAGAACCAGTCAGTTTCGGTGGGCCCGCGCATCCAGCTGTTGCCGATCGAGATACCTTGCACTTCCGCAACACGCGGGATTCGGCTCGCCTGATACCAGCGAAACGCCACGCTATAATCGTCAAATGCCTCAAGGCAGCGGCTAAGAATGACCCCGTCTTCGACCGCCATCGCGCCGCCAGCAGCCATAAAGGGCCGCATCGGATGGCAGGCATCACCGAGGAGCACGATCCTGCCGCCACTCCAACGGTCATTCCGCTCGCGGTCGTAGATCGGCCAGAGGCTGACATCGTCGGCTACCTCCAGAATTCGGCGCAGATCGACGTGGAATCCCGCGAATGCTTCGAGCATTTCATTGCGACTACAGGGCAGTGACGACACGTCGCTATCCCATTGTGCCTCGGGAATAACACCAATGACATAGATCTCGTTGCGCCTGCTAGTCATGAAGTATGGCAGGATGTGCCGGTCCGTTCCCCACCATTTGGTGCAGTCTGAAATCTCGAATCCGCGCAGCCGTTCGGTCGGAAAGATCGCCCGCTGCGCCACGGCACCGACGAAGCGCGGGGGCTCGGAACCGAGCAAATTCTCGCGCACCTTGGAATGGATGCCGTCGGCGCCGATGACTATTTCCGCCTCGACCCGGACGCCATTCTCGAAGCTGAGGCGTACCACATCGTTATTTTCGTCGAGGCCGACAAGACGATGGTTGAAAGCGATCGTGCCAGGGGCAACAACGCGTTCCAGAACACCATGCAGATCGCCCCGATGGATATTGAGATAGGGGCCGCCGTATCGCGCCTCACTTGCCGCGTCGAATTGGATCTCATACATCTTCTCGCCCGTGTCCCAGGCGCGACTAACGTAGGACTGAGGCTTGATGCCGGTTTCAACCAAGCTTTGTTCGATGCCAAGACGGCGAAACACCTTCATCACGTTGGCGCTGAGGATGATCCCGGCGCCGATCCGCGAAAAGGCTGGCGCTTGTTCATAGACCGTAACTGAGAAACCAGCACGTTGAAGGAATCCAGCAGCGCTTAGACCACCCAGGCCCGCGCCAACAACTGCAATTCGCTTATTCGCGTTCATCAACATTACCTCGATTTAGAACGACCGCGGACGCCCAGGCTACGGTCGGCGTGACATACACCGGTGCCCCGACAATCGAGCCCACGCCTTGCGGGAAGCGGTCAGACTTGGGGCTGATCGCTTTGACGATGAATAGGAGCGAGAAGCTGGCGATGTCAGCCGCGTCAACGGGATAGCCGCTCCAGACCATTTGGGCGTGGCAGTTGTTAGCGAATTTCCCCGGTGCGTCGGTCACGCTTTCCATGGAAAATCAGCTCGCACTATTGCACGATAGGCAACCTGCGGATGGATACGCCTTCGCCCTCTGGGTGCTGACAATCAGTCACGTCTCATCGAAGACCTGTCCCGGTTTGCCGATGCCATTTCAGCGTTCGACGGTCTGCAAGCGACCCAGCCTTGACAAGTCGCAATCGAACGATACCAGCAACTCTTTCGCCATCGAATGAAATTGTCCGGCCGCGAGCATTAACAGCCTCTCCAAGACCGCCTTTCGTCAATCCGTACGACTGCGCGATCTTGAGACTAGCAACACCATTCGGAACATCGTTCGTCGGGCCAGCGGTGAAAAGCCGGGGCAGACCAACGAAGTTTGGCGCCTTACTCGATCTCGCCCTTGAGAGGGTCGATGCGTGTTACCCGTTGGGGGGCGGCTCAACCGAAAGAATACCTTGAAACCGGCGTGCTGCATGCCGACCTTCCGAATGAAGCAGTCAAGTCGCCGAAGGAACCTGAAATGGGATGGCGCCGCGAATCCGCGCTCGATGTCTACACCGGGTCGTTCGGACTTTTCCTTTTTGTGTCACCCTGGCTTTTTGCGCACGCCAACGAAGTGGCGCGCATTGACGTTTGGGCCAGCGGCGCGGCGATTACGGCGATATCGATCGCCGCAATCCTCGCATTTTCGGATTGGGAGGAATGGTTCAATCTCCTGCTTGGGCTTTGGTCGATGGTATCGCCGTGGGCACTGGGGTTCATGCACACCAGGGCGATGCACGTCAGCATTGGCCTTGGCGCAATGGTTACGTTCGTCGCGGCCCTTGAATTGTGGCTCGTGAACTATGAGCCACAATACAGATCGGGATAGCGCCTTTAGCCTCAACGCCCCCTGCCTCAAGGAATTCTGACCGGGGAATTGAGCGATTTGCCGGCCTGGGGCGTTGGTGCGGCGGTTCCAATTTTACGAGCCGGCCGGCGCCTCTCATGATCAATTCAGCGATTGTCCGACTTGTCGATTTCTGCGCCCGCTACCGGTGGACGATCGTTATTCTCGGTACACTAGTGATGCTCGGAGCCGCGGCCTTCGATGCCGCAAAATTCTCCATTAATACAGATATCCAGGGGTTGATTTCGCAGAATGCCCGGCCAAGACCTTCAATACTGTAATCTGGAAAGTCACCACACGCCCCGAGACGCAAAGGCCGTAAAAACGCAAAGCTATCTCGCTCTCTCCGCGAACGTCTGTCCGATAGTAAACATACATTCCGCCTTGAACGTTTTTTCTCCGTATGCGCTAAACGCGCAACACCGCACCGGGGACGCCGACGACGTGAGTGATGTCGGCAATCGATGAAGCGGCAGGAAAAGTTCTAACCTAGCAGCTCCAAACGATCAAAACCGCAGTTCGGAGTGCATAAAATTACGCCTCGCTCTCCTCGAAGCAGCCGACGTTCCTTTGCTCTTGGAACGTCGATACAAGTAAATCATGATCCGGTATGAACTGTGGGGTGTGCCGATAAGCACAGCACTGACGTTCGACGATCTGTCCTCAAGATTCGTCCCGCACAACGCTAATCTGCCGTCGGCATAGCAGCGTCAAGCCTAGCTTGCATCTTTCGCTTCGTGGACCAGATCGTTGGAAACGGTTTGCCTAATTTCCTCGCCTGATGTTGCACAGCTAACTTGGTGCGTCGAAAATTTACGGAAGCGCGTGCCGGCGATGCTCCAGCTTCGACGAAATTAACCAGGCGCGCGGAATGCTGACGACGACGGCCCGAAGGAGAAACAAGGCAACAGCAATCGTCTCCACGCTCTATCTCGCGATGCTGAGGTCGCCTGGAATCCGGCACCTACTTCGTCCGTTTGGCGGATGTCCGCTTTGCCGCGTCCGAAATTCTCGCGCACTTACACAATCTCTATCTTTCTGAGGGTGCCTGTCGATTCAATCCGAATTTAGTTTCTTAAACTCCAAATTTAATGGCCGTCCCGTGTATCGCTGTTATGCAGCTCTTGCATCCGCAGGGCATTGAGCCGTGTCTCGATATCCGCCTGTTGGCGAACCGGCCGGCTCAAGGCGACCAATTTGTGCTGATCGGAAAGGCTTGGCAGAGGCAGCGGCAGTTGCTCGATCGCGGAACGGCTTCTCGAAGAGTGTACTGACTTTCGCCCGCAGGGTTTGGCCGATGCAAAACAGTTGTCTCGCGGCGACCGAATTCTTGCCGTTTCCATATTTCTGAATCTGCTGGAAGGTGACGCTGATCACCTGGCCTAACGCCGCTTGCGAAAGTCCCATCCGCATCCGATGAAAGTGGATGTTCGCGCCAATCACTCGGCTGAGCCTACGACTATCAAGGCACTCCCCCCTCCCGCTTCCGCAACTCCCGCGCCCGTCGACTGAACCCCTCCCTCTATATGGGCTCGGACACGACGCGGAAGATTTGGAATGGCTCGCATACGGGTGCTCACCGCACTCAAGATCAAGCAGAATCTGAAGCCGGGAATGTATGCCGATGGACTTGGACTGTACCTGAAGGTCCGCCCCGGCAACTCCAAGAGCTGGATTTTCCGGTATCGCATCGGTGGCAAGCTGCGGGATATGGGCCTTGGTCCGTTTCATACCGTGTCGCTCGCCGAGGCCCGCGAGAAGGCGGAGGTCTGCCGGGTCATACGCCTCAAGGGCCTTGATCCGCTGAATGAGCGCCTCAAAGAGCAACAGACCAGGACCATCGAAGCTGCCGAGGCCATCACCTTCGAGAAGTGCGCCGAGACCTACATTGCCACCCACAAGGACGGCTGGAAGAATGGCAAACATGCCGACCAATGGACGGCGACGCTTCAGACATACGTTTATCCCATCTTCAAGGACAAGCCGGTTGCCGCGGTCGACGACGCGCTAGTTCTGAAGGTATTGCAGCCGATCTGGAAGGACAAGACCGAGACGGCGTCGCGGCTTCGCGGCCGGATCGAGCGCATTCTCGATTGGGCTCGGGTCATGAAATACCGCACCGGCGACAACCCGGCACGGTGGAAGGGGCACCTCGATCATCTTCTGCCGAAACGTTCAAAAGTCGCGACCATCGTCCATCATGCCGCCCTGCCGATCGACGAAACGCCCGGCTTCATCCAGATTCTGCGACAGGAAGAGACGGTCGTTGCGCGTGCGTTCGAGTTCTGCATCCTCAACGCTAAATGCCAAGGCGGTGACGACGCGTGCCTGAAGAGAATTTGCCGGCAAGGGGGGCATTGTGAATTCGAGATCGACGGCACGATTCATAACTGCGTTGTCATTTCTTACACTGATCGCAGTCGGATGCTCGTTTGGAGGACCGAAGGCGATCGCAGGTGAGACTCGCCTGAAGAACTTCGCCTGCTCGGGCGAACTTTGGAATATTCAAACCGGTCCGGCTGGCACGTCATGGCTCGAAATTGGACACGGGATATCTCAGTGTTCGATCAGAAATGCCTCGAGTGAGAATGCAAAGCGGATTCTGTCTGTCTGCAATTTTAGCGCTAATTGCTCGATGAAGGTCGAAGTGGACACTCAGCGCCTTCAAAAATCGGCCGCAGAGGGTGAATGCGATGGCCTCTGTATTTTTGAAGCCGACAAGATCGTGTGGGTGACAAAGGGACGCACAAAAACCTGGAATCGAGAATAAGATGAAAACTTCGTCCGCAGTTCTCATTGTCGCTCTGTTTACGAGCACCGTTGCAAACGCGACTGATAGCATTTGCACAGCTATCGCATTGCACTCGACTACAAAGACCGATGACTATCCCTATCCTCTTAAAACCGGAGAGGTCATTGATGCTATTACTCAATACAACCTGAATAAAAAGACGGGAAAAGCGTCGTTCTGCTCGCATGGCGGAGGTTGTTATCCAGCAGAAGCACTGCGTCTTACCAACTGCACAGTCGACAAAAGCAAACCTCAATTTATTGATGAAGCTGAGATCTCTTATGGTCTTGATCTGACTCGCTCCAAAGTTCCACCAGATGTTCTTCGGCAACACGACGTCGAGCTAAAGCTTCTCGACCTCGGCATGTGCAACGCGCGCGCCGACAATGCGGCGGCCTTCTATGTCAAAATGCCCGCGTCGCGTTGTGCTGCATTGGTCCGGCGCGCCCTTGAGGGAGACCCGACCGCAGTCAATAAGCTCAAGGATATGCCAGACTACTGCTCTGAGTAACTGCTCTGCGCAAAAGGGAGCACTAAGGTCGGCTCCATGGGTCTTCTGCGCAAGGAGCAATTCCCCTTCAGATCAATGACGGAACGCAAAGAAATGAAATCGATTATCATCACTACACTTGTCGTGCTTTCGACCACTTCCGCGCATGCAGACACCTACAACTATGTTTGCAAGGACCATGGAAAAGCTTTTCCACTAAAAGTGGACGACACACAAAACACCCTTGAATGGAAAGGGGCAACCTACAAGATCAAGGAAAACACTGATTGCGCCAAATTTGGTTGGCACGCAGAGAAGGATGGGGCTTCTTTTGATTTCTGCACAGCCACACAAGGCTTCGCTGCCATTGAACAGAATGGCACCGAGATTCAATGCTATCTGAAGCGGCGATAAAAATCCATAACTGGCTTTCGCCTAATCGAAAATATGGGCCGAGATATGGGCTGCCGAGCAATCGGCCCCGGAAAGCGCTGAAGAATAAAAGCTTTTCGGCCCGTATGGCGGAGAGAGTGGGATTCGAACCCACGGTACGGAAGTCGTGATTTCGACCTGTCCACCGACTATTTGCAGAGAAATGACTGGCTTTCGGCCTTGATCGGAGCGTTGCTATGTTCGCTGGGGTGCGGCCGAGGCGCCCAAAAGGGATCTCGCCCTGCCGGGTGGCTTGCTCGGCGGGGCTGAGGTGGTGCGGCGGATGGCGTCGCACGAACCTCAGAGGATCCCATGACCAAACCAAAATCGAAGCCCAAGACCGCGGCCCGCTTGACTTCACGATCCACCAGTAAATCCAGGTCTCGCACCCGGCTGGCGCCTTCTTCAAAGACGACGATGCGACCCGATACCAAGCATGCCCGCATCATTGCGCTACTGCGGGCGCCTGCGGGGACGACGATCGTCGCGATCATGACTGCCACGGGTTGGCAGCAACATTCGGTGCGCGGCTTTCTCGCTGGTGTTGTCCGCAAGAAGCTCCGTCTCAACCTCATCTCCGAACAGACCGACAAAGGCCGGGTCTACCGCATCAAGGATGCAAAGGCTTCGTCCGCCACCGTTGATCGCGCAAAGCAGGCAGCGTGATGCGATGTCGAAGAAGCGTCGCAATGGTCGTGCTTCGACCAAAACCTCCATTGCGGACGAGATCGCGCATCTGCGCGATCTCGATCTCAAAGGGCTTCGTGCACGATGGCAGAGCGTGTTTCAGCGACCAGCCCCCGCTCACCTGCCGCGGCATCTGCTGTTCGCCATCATCGCCTATCGAATTCAGGCCGACCGACTCGGGGATTTAGATCACGAGACCGTGCAAGTGCTAGATCGGACGGACTCAAAGGAGACTAAAGGGGTTATGTCCGCGCGTCTGGTCAGCTTCGATCAGAAGCGAACCGAACTACCCCCGGGAACAGTTTTGGTGCGGGAGTGGAATCGACATTCGCAGCGGGTAATGGTGATGGTTGATGGCTTTATCTGGAATGGCCAGACCTATGACAGTCTCTCCAAGGTCGCCTTCGCGATCACCGGTACCAAATGGAACGGACCGCGCTTTTTTGGCCTGAGGGATAAAGAAGATCGGTTTGACGCAGGGGTTTAATCATGAGAGCTCCTTCGATCAGGCCCGTCCGCTGTGCCATCTACACCCGCGTCTCCACGGAACATGGGCTCGACCAGGAGTTCAATTCGCTGGACGCCCAGTACGATGCTGCGTCAGCTTATATAAAGAGCCAAGCCCATGCCGGCTGGACCCTGATCCGGTCTCGCTATGACGATGGCGGGTACTCAGGCGGATCGGTCGACCGCCCCAACCTGCAGAGATTGCTGGAGGACATCCGCGCCCGGAAGATTGATGTCATTGTCGTCTACAAGGTCGATCGCCTGACAAGGTCGCTTGCCGACTTTGCCAAGCTGGTCGAACTGTTCGATGCGCACGGCGTGTCATTCGTTTCGGTCACTCAGCAGTTCAATACGACGACCTCGATGGGCCGGTTGACACTCAACGTGCTCCTGTCCTTTGCCCAGTTCGAGCGGGAGGTCACTTCCGAGCGCATTCGTGACAAAATTGCGGCCTCCAAACGAAAGGGCCTTTGGGTCGGTGGCACTCTTCCCCTCGGCTATCACATGAAGGACGACAAGATTGCCGTCGTCGAGAACGAGGCCGAGCGGGTCCGCCTCATCTACCGGCGCTATCTCGAACTCGGTGGCGTCAATGCACTGGTGCGAGATCTCCGGGAGCGGAATATCCGAACCAAGGCAAGGTTACTCGCAACCGGCGCAACTCGTGGCGGCGTTCTTTTCGGCCGTGGCTCGCTGTTCTATCTGCTGCGCAATCGGTTCTATGTCGGGGAGGTCAAATACAAGGACGAGATTCTGCCCGGCGAGCAACCGCCGATCATGGATCGCACGCTATTCGATGCGGTCCAGCAAAAACTTACGGAGCAATGGAGCACCCGATCCACGACACGGAACGCAAGTGAGCATCTGCTGACCGGGCTGCTGTTTGACGATGCCGGTCATCGCATGGTTCCGACCCACGCCACCAAAGCCGGCGTCCGCTATCGCTACTATGTCTCGTTTCCGCAGCTCCACGGAGAGTCTAAAACCGCATCGGTCGGGTCCGTCTCCCGAGTTTCGGCGACCGACATCGAAGACATGGTCGTCAATTCTCTCAGAAAGAGTCTCATTGTTCAAAATGCGAAATCAAACTCCTGCATCATACGCGTAGAGGAACGAAAAGCGCTCCTACAGCAGGTCGCACGCGTGGGTGTGCATGAGGATCGTCTATCTATCCGGTTGAAGTCAGCAGACGACGAAGAAACACCTGACGCGGCCGACGGCCATTTACTCTCAATCCCCTGGCAGAAGCCACCATCCAGGAAATCCAGGCAGATCCTTGTTCCGCACGGCGTTCCCAAAAGCGAAGTCCGCCAAACGCGGATCGAACGCCGCGCGCGCCTCGTCAGCGCAATCGCCCGAGGTCGTCGCTGGCTTAACGAGATCGTCTCGGGCTCGGTCACCGATGTTCAACAGACCGCCACACGTCAAAAATGCAGCGTGCGCCAGGTCAACATGACCATCTCGCTAGCTTTCCTCGCACCGAACCTCGTCAGAGCCGCGGTCGAGGGCCGTCTGCCGAGAGGCATCGGAGTCGAGCGGTTGCGCGATGCGCCAGCCGAATGGAGCCGGCAGTTCGAGGCGCTCGGATTGAACCCGCAATAGTTACGGACCGGGCTCGAAACGGCGCTTTTGGCCCCTCAAGACTCCTAATATTCCTGGGCTGCCGAACGGCATTGGCCGTCGAAACCTGCCACGGGGAACGGAATTTTTGGATATAAAGACGGGAGGCTGAAATCAGCCTGAGAGACCATCTGAATGCAGAGGCGGAGCGTTTGTTTCTATTTCTTTTTGCCCAATCCGAACGTCCGCTGCCAACTCGCTCGATCGTCATTTTGGCTCGGCGCTGCAGCGATTGTTTTGACCTTTCGACCGCCGAATTCGTGGTCAACTGCCATGTTCGTCACGCGTCCCGTTTTAACTAAGGCAGAAGTAAACAATCATTGGTAGTAAAAAGCAAAAGCCCCGGTACGAACCCGCTGCTGTTGCATGGTGCCGACTCGCGGTGCGAGCAAGGAAGCCCTTGATTGGGGAAATTTCATTCTTCCCGCAGCCGCACGCCAACGCGGCTCACACTATTTTCGTCGGCACCCGCTCAATTCGGGCCATGTCGTTGTGCTGCACTGAACTCGTACGCCTGTCATCCCAATCAATCGTGACTCCGCTCCAAGACGTGGCGACGACCGTGCCAAGATCGTCTGTCGTAACGCCCCATTGAACGCGGTCGCCGACTTTGAGGAGTCTGGATTGTTCGCCGGTCATTTACCCGACCTTGGTTTGATTTTGAGCGGTGGGACATGTTCAACCCGGTTCATTTCTTTGTGGCTTGAAAAGCTTTGATGGCCATCGTCCCACTTGATGGTGTGAGTCGCGGTGACCGTGCCGCAATCTGTTTGCTCGCCATTAAAGCAAACGCGAGTTCCAACCTTTAGCTGTCTGGATTGGTCGGGGGTCATTGCTTGGGCTTCCTATGGGCTTAAAACGCCCGTGCGTCGGCATTCGGATTTGTCAGGCAATAGCGGCGATACAGCCGGATGGCTATTCCCGCATCGTCATCGGTGTTTCCGCTGAAAAGCATGATAGCTCGGTCTGCCTTCGGGTCGTAGGTAAAGCCGGTCATTCCGAAGTAGGACCCATTTGCTTCCTGGCATTTACAGCGCCGCAAACCATTGGCCTGTCAGCCTCGCCAGTCACTGTGTAGAGCCAGCAGTTCGAGGCGCTCGGATTAAACCCGCAATAGTTACGGCCCAGCTCGAAACGGTTTTTACCTCCCAAGACTCCCAATATTCCCGGGCTGCCGAACGGCATAAGCCGCCGGAACCGTACCGCGGGGAACGGAATTTTTGGATGCGGAGACGGGAGGCTAAATTCAGCCTGAGAGGCACGAGCCGCGAGCCGATGGTGTCCGCAGCCGCGCAAATGGGCTGGATGACGATGTCCCCGGCAGGACTCGAATCGGAAACAAAACTGTTATTAGCGGGCAAAATATCGATCAACTTCGTTGATTTTGCTGCGTTTTATGCTCGCTCGATACCATCCGTTTTGTTTCGATAGCATCGTTTCTGGTGCGAGACTGGTGCGGTGGTTACTATGCCGGACTTACGCGCAAGACGGCTGCCCTCGGGGCCTGCTGACTCTTAATCATCGGGTCCCAGGTTCGAGCCCTGGCGCGCCCACCATCCAGTCCCACCAAACCGCAGATTTCCAGGCCGATTTAAAACAGGCCGTTTCTGTGGGGATTTCTGCCGGTATCGTTCCGCTCCTCCGGTCTCTGGCGACACTTGCGGTCTCCATAAGTGTCCCGATTTTCGCTCATGCCCAAGAGCCCGCTACCTCCCACATTTAGGGCCGCACGCTGCATCAACTTCGTAGCTGCGGACGTCGCTGGGTACCAGTGATCATGGCCGGCGCAGACGCCATGCAGCGGCGTGAAATAGTGCGCGAGCGGAGACGATGGAGAGCAACGTCGCGAGAACGAAAAGGAAAGAATAGTAGAAACTGCGTGCACAGGATTTGCACACGACCCTCTTCTAACTATTTGATTTTGATGAATTCTCTACCCAATCCATCAAGGGCACCAAAATCTGTCCGAACGGCATTACTGGACGCGCAGCCTGGCCACAAACGATTCCTGCCCATCCGATTTGCACGCCAATCTCGCCGAGTGCACGACGCGCTCGTTTTGGCCCTTTTGTCCGCAAGCTTTCTCGGTTCTTCTATCTCGATAACAGCTCCAACGGAGCGAAGCCGGGAGAAGAGTAATGCCGCGGCGTCCAGCGAAGATTACACAAGCGGACATCGCTCGCGCAATCCGCGCCGCCAAGAGAGGCGGCGCCAGCGCGGTGACGGTTGATGCGGAGGGGGTCATTCGGATTGCGCTTACGGCAAGCGACACGCCGGTCAAGCCCTCAAATGATCTCGACGAAATATGGGTGCCATCGGAGGCGTTGCAGCGTTATCGCAAACGCACCGAAAGCGGGTGAAACGCACCTTATGCGATTGATACGGAGTCACCGCATCGTTAGACTCCAAGCATTGGTTCATGGAGAAAGCCAATGCTTGAAACCAAGCCCCGGCCTCCTCGCGCGCCCGAGGACTACCGGATGAACCTGTACCACGACACTTTTCGTGGCCGTCTGCGCTGGTACGTCAAGATCAGCAAAACGGGTCGCCGCATCGACATCGCCGAAGGGTACAGTACGGAAGAGCGAAGCGACTTTCACCAGGCGTGGGAGGCTGCGGTCCGTGCCCTGGGAGGAGTACCACGGATGCGACGCATCAAGCCCGACGAGGTGCCTATCACCACGCGCCGCTACCTGATCAGTGACGTCTCCGACAAGGGGCAGCTGCGCTGGTATGTGCAACTGCGCGACAAGCTGCCGAAGATCAGAATCTACGAGCAGTTCGGCAGTGACGAGTTCAATCGCGCGGTCGATGCCGCGATCGTCAACCAGATCGGCAAATACGGCGACGCCACCGACTGGATCCGCGCCGAGAAGCAAAGGCGCGAAAAACGCGAGCCACTGCCGACCACGCCGCCTGTTCCAGGCAGCCTGCGTTGGTACTGGACACTCTACAAGCAGAGCGACCGCTGGCTTGGCAACCTGGCGATCGCTGAAGACGGGCTGGCCGAAAGCACGCGAAATGCGCGCACCGGGTTGATCGAGTCGTTGGTTCGTGAGAGCGGCGATCGATCGTTTGCGGCGCTGATGCGCAGGGTGCTGCGTGAGGAGCTGAAGGCGCGTACGCCGGTTCAGGCCGGCAATCTGCTGTCGGCGCTGCGCCACATGATCGGCTGGATGATCGAGGAGGAACACATCGAGCCGGATGACGATCCGACCATTGGGGTCAAGAGTGGCAAGGCGAAAGCTTCGCGTGAGAGCGGCGGCTGGGTGCCGTGGACTGAAGAGGACATGGCGAAGTATCGCGCGCGCTGGCCGCTCGGCACCGAGGCGCGGCTGATGTTCGACATCCTGCACTACACCCACCTGCGGCTCGGCGATGCCTCTCGCTTTGGTTCTGCGCATCTGCAGCAGACGTTGAAGACGATGATGGTCAAGGTCGCGACCGAAAAGAGCAAGGGTCACACCACGGCAACCGTGCCAGTGCATCGTGACTTCGCGGTCTCGCTGGCGGCGGCGCGCAATGCCGGCATCCTGGGAACGGGCGAGGTCTTCACCGGCAAGTTGGTGAAGGGCGAGATCGTGCCGATGAACAAGAAGGCGTGGGCGGCAAAGTTCAAGAAGTTTGCGCGGCTGGCCGGCGTCAACGAGCCCAAGAAGAACTGCCATGGCGTGCGCAAGGCGCGCGCCGAGGTCGCGGCCTATTCGGAGTGCACGGAAGCACAGATGATGGCGATGTTCGGCTGGACCGACCCGAAGATGCCGGCGCATTACATTGCAAAAGCGAACCGGGACAAGCTCGCAATCAGCGGTATGGAGAAGATCGAAGCCTATGATCAAACGGAGAACATCGCCGATCTGGCGATGCCAACCGACCAGAACAGAATAGTACCTTTTGAGAGTAACCGGCGGAAAAAATCCTGAGATTTCAACGCCAAGTGTGGGGGTGGTGCGCTCGGAGGGACTCGAACCCCCACGATTTTACTCACTGCCACCTCAAGGCAGCGCGTCTACCAATTCCGCCACGAGCGCTTGGGAGATCGGCACGGGGTTTGCGCGCCGGACCGGATCAACGGCGCCGATGTAACAAATCAATGATGGAGGGACAAGGCCTGCCAGCGTGGTGTTTTTCTTACCGGGTGCCCGGCAATCGCGGCAGCATTTGCTTGACTTCGACCGCGATACGGTTGCGATCGACAAGCACCACGCCGCTGGCGATCGGCAGGTTGTTGGCGAGGATCTTGACCTCGTCCGCCTCGGTCGCGTCCAGCTCGATGATGGCGCCGCGGCTCAGACGCATTACCTGATGAATGGGCATCGATGTGGTCCCGAGGACCACCATGAGATCGACGGTGACTTTATCGAGGGTTGGCACTGGGAACCCGACTGACTGACAAATGCAAAATTGCGTGGTTCCAGATCACCACGTTATGGTTAGCTAATGGTTAATGATCGCCAAAACCTCGATTTGACGACCTTTGCGCACCCTGCGGGCGGGGGCACTGTCCAATGGCAGGTCTCCGACCAGCCAGTGCCCTATCCCGAGGCCATCGCGGCGATGGACAACCGGGTCGCGGCCATTGCCGCGCATGAAGCACCCGAGCTGGTCTGGCTGCTGGAACACCCCCCGCTCTACACGTCAGGGACCAGCGGCAAACCCGCCGACCTGCTCGATCCCCGATTCCCGATATTTGCGACCGGGCGCGGCGGGCAGCTCACCTATCACGGACCCGGCCAGCGGGTAGCCTATGCGATGCTCGACCTGAAGCGGCGGCGGCCCGATGTGCGGGCCTATGTAGCCGGCCTCGAGGAATGGATCATCCGGACGCTGGCGACTTTCAACGTCCGCGGCGAGCGTCGTGAGGATCGCGTCGGAGTCTGGGTGAAGCGGCCGGACAAAGGCCCTGGCTTCGAAGACAAGATTGCGGCAATCGGCGTGCGGCTGCGGCGCTGGGTGTCGTTCCACGGCATCGCCATCAATGTCGATCCTGACCTGACGCACTTCGAGGCGATCGTGCCCTGCGGCGTAGCCGACCCGCGTTATGGTGTCACCAGTCTCGCCGATCTCGGCCTTCCCGTGACCATGGCGGATGTCGATATCGCGCTTCGGCAGGCATTCGAGGAAGTATTCGGCTCCGTGAAAGCCCACCTGCCGGAAGCGACGATTTGACGATGGTGCAAGTTTCGGCGCCCTGTGGCGCGGCGACGGCCCGGTGTTCAGAGGCGATGTACCGCGCGGAGCTCGCTCACGGCGGCACGCCCCGCTGCGGTCAGGCCGCCAAGGGTTCTGTCTCCGCTCTCTGCGCGTTCGAGAATTTTGCCGGCGATGTGCCGGCGAGCGCTGTGTTGCTCTGCCCCGACCGCGAGGATCTTGCATGCCCGCTCCAGGGCGACCTCCATGTTGGCCACGGTTCGCAGATCGAAGCTTTCCGCAATCATCATGACGGTCTCCGCTCGCTAGGTTTTCGCAGGCCTTCCCCGCTTCGCGAAAAACACTCCCTGCAAGTCAGCCGCGTTTCTCAAAATGCCAGCTCGTTTCATCGCCTGGGTCCGCTCGGGACCAGGCTCCATCGCGCGCGCTTGCTCCAGGGCGATCAGCGCTTCGGCATCCAGGTCGATTTTGGGCGGCCCGTTTTTCTTCTCTCGAGTCATGGGAATTACACTACGTCGGCTAATGAAGAATTGTCTGTTCACTTCGACCCTGGAACCAACTGCCTGTCCCGCTAGCGCGGCGGCTGCAGCTCGCCCGTTGTCCAGCCCACCGCGTCGGATTTAAACGGGTCGCAGGCCACGGTCCTGGTTTCGCTATGAGCGCACTTCAGACACTCGAACGTGCGGTGCTCGAAGCCTTCCGGCCCGGACGAGACGGCAACCGTTATCATCCGCATATGACAATCCGGACAACGCGGACGATGGATCGGCAGCAGCTCGGGATCGGATTTTATCGTCCTCGGCATGACACCAACTCGGCATGACCCCAAAAAAATAGCGCTACCCTGAATGCCTGTCTGTCCGGTCTCCGACAGAAAATCAAAATTGAACCCCACATTCCAGCCTGGAGCCGGCATGCAAAACATTCCGCGACGTAGTGACGCGGTGAAAGCGAGGACGCCGTCCTCACAGAACGGGTAGCGCCTGGTGCGCCGGAACATCGCTACCGAGAGATCGAACAGCGTTCGGCACAGGTTTCAACGACGCGGCAGACGTGCTTCCGGCGCGCGATGCGTTGGCGATGAGGCGATTGGTGATCAGACGGAGGAAGTAAAAGGATATTCCCGGATTCTGATAGCAGACCTGCTTCAATTCGCTTTCGCTTATCCATAGAAGCTCGATGTCCGTCAATGCCCGGGCCGTTTGCGTTCGCCGGCGCTCTGCAGAAAACAATCCGATTTCACCAAAAAAATCTCCGGCGTGTAACACATGATCAATTTGTTCGAGGTGGATGTCGCCCGCCAGTATCAAATAAAGGCAGTCTGCGTAATCACCCAGACTAAACAGAATTTCTCCCGCTCTCCACCGCGCTGTTTTCATGAAAGGTTTTAGCCAGTCGATCGAGGGGTCGCTCTTCGTTGCCGCTTCGACGCGCCTGGTCAGCCGTAACATTTGCACCATTCGCAAGACGTTCATCGGCAGTAAAATCACATGCAGGATCAAAACCGGATAGAGGTGGTCGTAGAAAGCATAGGCGATGAAGGCCACGTTGCTGGCGATTGCAGCGACGCGCAGCGGAAGCATCGTCTTCATGCAAAAGGTTGTGACGACAAGCGCCGAGGCTACATAGCCGGCAACCTCAAACCTGTTCATGGGATCTCTCGCGGCGCATTGGCAAAGGCGGTTGATCTCGATGCTTGCATCGTAACCGCTCGATCCACCGAGGGCGTATGAAACATGTCACACTCAAAACGCCGGGAACGAGTCGCTGCTTCTTTAAATCCCGGTCTTTGCACAAAATTTTAGAAAAATGAGTCGGTCTGGCTGGACGCCGGAGGTCTTGTCGACGCGCCATGGAACGGCTTGGATGCTAGATCGTCGGCAATACCGAAAACCGCTCGCCGGCTCGCCGCAAATTCAGCGCATCGGAACTGCCGGTTTCATCCTGCACAGCATCGACGCGTGCCGATGGCGGACCGCGTCGGCACACTGCAATCATTTCCGATACGACATCCGCCGGCCCCGCAAACAACGCCTCGACGCTGCCGTCGCGCCGGTTGCGCACCCATCCTTCAAGATGGCGCGCCATCGCTTCGTGCTCGACCCAGGCGCGGTAGCCGACGCCCTGCACCCGGCCCCGGATCATGACCTGACGGATCGCGCCGCTCATCTATCGCTTCAACCCGAGAAATTCGGCGCCGCGCGCTTTCACGTCTGCCTCGCGCGTGATGCGGCTCGTTAATTCGGATGATGCAAGGCCCTTCAGATCTCCAGGAGACTGGCCGTCGCGCAATGCTTTCAGCGTCTCATAGACGGCCAGCGTCGCCGCGGCGAATGGCGCGTGGCCCTGCAACGCGATACGCACCCTTTTGTCCGCGAGATAGTCGCGGTCGATCATGGCTTCGGGCGAGCCGCCCAGCACGATCGGCAGCGTGGTTGCGGCAACGATGGCCTCGAGCTCGCTGCGCGTTTTCACGCCGGTAAAGAACAACGCATCGACGCCGGTGGCTTCATAAGCCTTGGCGCGTGCGATCGCGTCATCGAGACCGGAGATCGACGCCGCGCCGGTGCGCCCTATGATCACCAGCGCGGAATCGCCGCGCGCGTCCAGCGCAGCTTTCATCTTGCCGACGCCCTCCTCGATCGGAATCAGTTGCGTCGCGGTTTGCCCGAAGGCCTGCGGCAGCAAGGTGTCCTCGATGGTGAGGCCGGCAGCGCCCGCGGTCTCCAGTTCCTCTACCGTGCGGCGGACATTCAATGCATTGCCATAGCCGTGATCGGCATCGACCAGCACCGGCAACGAGGCCGCGCGCGACATCCGGCGCATCTGTTCGGCGAGTTCGGAGAGCGTGATCAGCGCGATATCGGGATCGCCGAGCACCGCAAGCGAAGCCACCGATCCGCCGAACATGCCGACTTCGAAGCCGAGGTCTTCGGCAATACGGATCGATATCGCGTCGTACACCGAGCCGGGGCGAATGCAGGTCGAGCCCGTCAGGATCAAACGCAACGCTTCGCGGCGCTTTCGGAAGGCCATGGCAAACCCCTTAGAGTTCTTGGCACCGTCATTCCGGGATGGTGCGTTAGCACCAGACCCGGAATGACGGTGCTCACGCGAATTCGAGAATCAGCGCGTCCACCGCCAGCGTCGCGCCGGCGGTCGCGTGAATTTTCTTGACCGTGCCGTCGCGTTCGGCGCGCAGCACGTTCTGCATCTTCATCGCCTCGACCACGGCCAGGGTTTCGCCGGCCTTGACCTCCTGGCCTTCGGTCACCGCGATCGACACCACAAGCCCTGGCATCGGGCACAGCAGTTTCTTGCCGGTATCGGCCGCGGTCTTAACCGGCATCAGCCGCGCGGCGGCGGCTTCCGTGTCGGTGAAGACATTGACCGCGACCTCAAAACCCTGATGCGCGAGACGGAAGCCGTTGGGTGCGGGGCGCACCTGCATGGCCACCAACTGGCCGTCGATGGTGCCCTGCCAGACCGGATCGCCCGGCTTCCACGGCGAGACCAGATGATGTGCAGTGCCTGGTGCGCCATCGGCGCCGACAAAACGCACCGCGATATCATCGCTCTCGCGCGCAACATCGAGCGCGATTTCGCTACGCTCCAGCCACACCGAACGGCGGCGCTCGCGCTGCACCAGCCGGCCGGTCATCTGGCCGGAAATCTGCCGCTTGCGTTCGCCGAGCACGTGATCAATCGCAGCCGCGACCGCTGCTAGCCGACGGGCGATCTCGCCCCCGGGCGGACGAGCCGCGAATCCCTTCGGAAATTCCTCGGCGATGAATCCGGTGGAAAGATTGCCCTCGCGCCAGCGCGGATGGTGCATCAGCGCCGACAGGAACGGAATGTTGTGGCGGATGCCATCGATGTAAAATGAATCGAGCGCTGTCGACTGCGCCTCGATGGCGGCGGCGCGCGACGGCGCATGGGTCACAAGCTTGGCGATCATCGGATCGTAATAGATCGAGATCTCGCCGCCTTCCTGGACGCCTGTGTCGTTACGAACAGTAATGCCGTCGATGCTGCTCTCGGCCGGCGGACGATATTTGACGAGCCGGCCGATGGAAGGCAGGAAGTTGCGGAAGGGATCTTCTGCATAGACCCGCGATTCCACCGCCCATCCGGTCAGCGTGACATCTTTTTGCGCCAGCGAAAGCTTCTCGCCGGCCGCGACACGGATCATCTGCTCGACCAGATCGATGCCGGTGATCAGTTCGGTCACGGGATGCTCGACCTGCAGCCGCGTGTTCATTTCCAGGAAGTAAAAGCTCTTGTCCTGTCCTGCGACGAATTCGACGGTTCCGGCGGAATCGTAATTCACGGCCTTGGCGAGTGCGACCGCCTGCTCGCCCATCTTGCGGCGGGTGGTCTCGTCGAGCAGCGGCGACGGCGCTTCCTCGATGACCTTCTGATTGCGGCGCTGGATCGAGCATTCGCGCTCACCGAGATAAATCACATTGCCGTGTTTGTCGCCGAGCACCTGGATTTCGATGTGGCGGGGATCGACGATGAACTTCTCGATGAAAACGCGGTCGTCGCCGAACGACGATTTGGCTTCGGCCTTGGCGAGGTTGAAGCCCTCGGCGACTTCAGATTTCGAATGCGCGATCCGCATCCCCTTGCCGCCACCGCCGGCGGAGGCCTTGATCATCACGGGATAGCCGATCTCATCGGCGATCTTCAGCGCATGTTTTTCGTCCTCGATCACGCCAAGGTGGCCCGGAACCGTCGAGACCTTTGCCTTGGCGGCGGCTTTCTTGGATTCGATCTTGTCGCCCATGGCGGCGATCGCGCCGGGATTGGGCCCGATGAAGACGATTCCAGCCTCGCTCAGCGCGCGCGGAAACGCTTCGCGCTCGGACAGGAACCCATAGCCGGGATGCACGGCTTGCGCGCCGGTCTTGCGGCAGGCCTCGACGATCCTGTCGATCAGGAGATAGCTTTCGGCCGCGGCCGGCGGTCCGATCAGAACGGCATCGTCGGCCATCTCGACGTGGAGCGCGTCGCGGTCGGCCTCGGAATAAACTGCTACGGTCTCTATCCCCATGCGGCGGGCAGTCTTGATGACCCGGCAGGCGATCTCGCCGCGATTTGCAATCAGAATTCGTTTGAACATGTGCTTGTTTACTTGCAACCTTTGGGCGGGGATCCGTGGGCCCGAGCGGACTGAGCCGCAATCTGGCACGCGGGGGCGGGTGTAACAATTCCGTCGTACAGCAAAACTAAACAGAGGCAACGGTCTAGGCCGAATCTGCATCTCAGGGGAGATATTAATGCACCGCTCGATCGTATTGCTGTCCGCTGGCCTGACGCTGCTGTCGACCGGAATGGCTGTGGCGCAGAATAGCGCGCCCCGCAATCTGATCCTGTTTGTGCCAGATGGATTGCGTGGCCGGATTGTGACGCCGCAGACCGCGCCGGCGATGGCCGAAGTCCGCGACAAGGGCGTCAATTTCAAGAATTCGCACTCGCTGTTTCCGACCTTTACCACCGCCAATGCCTCCGCGATGGCGACCGGCCACTACCTCGGCGATACCGGCGACTTCAGCAACACGATCTATACCGGCTACCCGGTCGGCCCCGCGGACGGCACCGTCACGCCGTTCCTCGAGGTCGATCCGGTCATCATCGATGCCGATGAGCATTTCGGCGGCGATTACCTGAACGAGGAAACCGTGCTGAAAATGGCGCGCGCCCGCGGGTTCAGCACGGCAGCGCTGGGCAAGCTCGGTCCCACCCTGATTTTCGATCATACCGACAAGATCGGCGCCGACGGTCTGCATTCGATCGTCATCGACGACGCTACCGGCAGCAAAAATGGTGTTCCGCTTTCCGACGAAATGAAAGCCGCCTTGACCAAAGCCAATCTCCCGCTCGCAACGCCTTCGCGCGGCGAAAACGGCAAGACCGGCGATGCCAAGACGCCGGGCACGGTTGCGCCGAATACCGCGCAGCAGGCCTATTTCGCCGATGTCGCCGCCAAGGTCGTGCTGCCGATGTTCAAGACGCGCAACAAGCCGTTCGTGCTGGTGTTCTGGTCGCGCGATCCCGACGGCAGCCAGCACAATCAGGGCGACAGCCTCAACACCGTGACCCCCGGCATCAACGGTCCCACCTCACTCGCCGGCATCAAGAATGCCGACAACAATCTGGCGCAGTTGCGCAAGGCGCTCGACGAGCTCGGGCTTTCCGCCTCCACCAACATCATCATCTCCTCCGATCACGGCTTCTCGACGATCTCAAAGGAGAGCAAGACCAGTCCCTCGGCAAAGGTCAGCTATGACGACACGCCGAAGGATTTCCTGCCGATGGGTTTTCTCGCGCTTGATCTTGCCAAGGCGCTCGACCTGCCGCTGTTCGACCCGAACGACAAGAACGCGCGCGTGGCCGATAACGCTCATCCCAAGGCCGGTAACGGACTGCTCGGCAACGATCCCGCGAAGCCCGATCTGGTAGTCGCCACCAATGGCGGATCGGACCTGATCTACCTGCCGAACCGGGACAAGAAGCTGGCGGGGCGCACGGTCAAGGCGTTGCTCGACCAGGATTATGTCAGCGGGCTGTTCGTCGACGACAAGCTCGGACGTTTCCCCGGCACGCTGGAAATGTCGCAACTCGGCCTCAAGGGCAAGGCAGTGACGCCGACCCCCTCGATCGTGGTCAATTTCCGTTCCTATACGACCGGCTGTGACGAGCCGACCAACTGCGCCGTCGAGGTCTCCGATACTGTGCTGCGGCAGGGCCAGGGCATGCACGGCAGCTTCGGCCGCGGCGATACCATGAACTTCATGGCGGCGATCGGGCCGGACTTCAAAGCCGGCTATGTCGATCCGTTGCCGGTGAGCAATGCCGACATCGGCATGACCATCGTGCAATTGATGGGTTTGCGTACAGCCGGCGCAGGCGGACTGACAGGACGGGTGATGTCTGAAGCCTTGCCCAACGGAATAATCCCGAAGGCGGCCAACGCGACGATCACCTCCAAGCCCGCAGCGAACGGCCTGCAGACGGTCGTCAAGTTCCAGCGCGTGCTGTCGCAGCGCTATTTCGATGTGGCGGGATTTCCGGGGCGAACAGTCGGGCTCGATGCGGAAAGCGGCAAACAAAAAACGGCGGGGAAGTGATCCCGCCGTCGTGAAGCGTGCCGTTGCCGGCTGAATTTACATCCCGATGTCGAATACGTTCGGCAGTTGTACAAGCGGCAGCGTCGCCGCACCGACGATGGTGGCGACAAGGGTCATCAGGGTGCGGTTGCTGCGGCGCTTGCCGCGCATCTGGGCCGCGATCCACTCCAATACCTCGGTATCGACGCCGACCGCCTGGGTAGGCGCCCAGCTTTCGATCGCGGTATCCGGCGCCAGCGCAA
Organism: Bradyrhizobium sp.; assembly: GCA_028290305.1. The sequence goes on along the minus strand of JAQGKC010000094.1, from coordinate 28,158 downwards.
CGGTACGCGGCGGCACCGGCAGACCTGACGCGGAGGCCGCGTGGTGCACGACGGCCTTGGCCAGCAGGTCGTCGAAACGCCCGTCGTCGCTGCGCTCGGCGGCCGCATCGTTGATCTCAAACAGCGCTTCGGCTTCCGCCCGGCTGACCGGCTGATGCTCGACTGCGGTCGCGGTCAGAATGCGCGCGCACCAGGCGGCGTCATCGGCATCCAGCGCGCGGGAAAAATGTACCCGGCCCTTGGTGGTGGGGCCTTCTCCGGTGATCACGCCGTCGCGCACGATCGCCAGTGCCTGCGCGGCAGTATTTCGGCAGGAAATCTTCGAGGGTTCGAGGGTGCCGATCGGTTCAGCGAGGTAAGCAAGAGGGGCAGACATTGGTAGTTACTCTTTTCAGTTTCTTGTTCTGGGCCAGCATTTCCATGCGGGCGTAAACGAGTGGTTAACGATTCGAAACTTGCATCGCGAGTTTTTTAAACAGTTACCGATTGGTCGCTGTGACATCGGTCACGGTTCATAGATATAGCAAGCCAGCCGAGCGTGATGAGGGGCATAAGAGGCGATATCGCGGCGGCGAAGGCTTTTAGGGCCACTGCGGTCTTTTCGCCGCAGGCGAAGGGATCAAAAGAAGATGCTAGGAGTTCCCTGCCCCGGAGAAGGATTTCACCTTTTGTCTTTGGGCGTTCACTTAAGCCGCGCTACATCGTATACTCCCTGAGACGAATTTCCCTGAAACTTGAATGACATGAGGTCGAAACATGACACTCCAGATAGGCGCTGTGGCCCCGGATTTCGAGGCCGAAACCACCGACGGCAAGATCAAATTCCATGACTGGATCGGCAATAGCTGGGCGCTGTTGTTCTCACATCCCAAAGATTTTACCCCGGTCTGCACCACCGAGCTTGGCGCGCTGGCCAAGCTGAAGCCGGAATTCGACAAGCGCGGCGTCAAGCTGATGGGCTTGAGCGTCGATCCCGTCGACAAGCATTCGAAATGGTCCGAGGACATCAAGGAGACGCAGGGCGCGGCTCCGAACTATCCGATGATCGGCGATACCGACCTGAAGGTCTCGAAGCTTTACGACATGCTGCCGGCCGCGACCTCGGGCGACGCCAATAACCGCACCGCCGCCGACAACCAGACCGTCCGCAACGTCTTCATCATCGGGCCGGACAAGAAAATCAAGCTGGTGCTGGTTTATCCCATGACCACCGGGCGCAATTTCCAGGAAATCCTGCGCGTGATCGATTCACTGCAGATGACCGCGAAGCATCGCGTCGCAACACCGGCCGACTGGAAGCAAGGCGACGACGTCATCATCGCCGGATCGGTCACCGACGACGAAGCCAAGACGATTTATCCGCAGGGCTGGAAATCACCGAAGCCGTACATCCGGATCGTGCCGCAGCCGAAGTAAGCCTCAATCCGACGTTCGTCATTCCGGGGCGCGCGCAAGCGCGCCCACGGAATCTCGCGCCAATCATTTCTGGATTGCAGGTTCGCTCGAGTCATCGGGCCGGCTGGAGGCCGGACCCGTTGGCTCGCACTGATGTTGTAAGCGCCGATCAGATGTTCTGACCCGATCCAATCGGCGATCATCAGCCTCAACTTGATGATATCGCCGTAACGAAGCATTCCCGGAACAGACCACGATCACCGCCTGGGTCCGGCGCTTCGGCGGCGACAGCGGGGTCAATTCGAACTTCGCACAGGGACAGCAAATCGATCGGGACGATGACGATCAACGTCGCCGGATAGAGAACGATATACCCGTTCGCATCGACCCTCCGCATCCGCACCGAACTTCTTAACTACGTTTCACCCAGCATAAAGTTGCTGCGCTGCAGCCCTTAGCGAGCTTTACATGCGCAGCTCCCGATGAAAGCATTGCGCAACGACGTTGATGGATCGGACTGCCGCCATGGAAACTAAAAATCCCCGGAACATACGCTCCTCGGCGCTGACGGGCTTTCTTATCGCCGTGCTGCTGCTCGCACTTCCGGTCGCGGTGTGGCTCGATCTCACAAACCTCGCAGAGGTTGCCCTCAGACGGCAGGCGACCGACCTCAACTCCGTTGTCAGCAGCGTGCGCTCCTACTACGCCTCGAATGTCGTGGGCAGGATTTTGGCTCATCCCGGTACGACCCAGGTCGTCCACAATTACGAGACGATCCCGGGTGCTATACCAATTCCCGCAACGTTGTCGCTGGAGCTTGGCAAAGTCATCAGCGAGCAGCAGCAGAATATCAACTATCGCTTCGTTTCCGACTTTCCCTTCAAAAATCGCGCGCCGCATCAATTGGACGATTTCGAGAAGGCTTCCCTGCAAAGCCTGCGCAATAATCCCGACCAAAAGATCGTCGATGCAGCCAGTTCAATGTTCAGCGACCGCGTCCGGCTGATCGCTCCGGTCATCATGGGACCCGCCTGTGTCAGTTGTCACAACGTCCATCCCGAAAGCCCGAAACGCGACTGGAAAGTCGGTGACGTCCGCGGCATTCAGGAAGTCTCGATCACGCAGCCGATCGCCGCCAACATTTTCTCGTTCAAGTATCTGCTCGCCTATTTTGCTCTGGCCGCGATCAGCGGCGTTTCGTTTCTGGGGATGCAACGCCGCCAGGCCCGGCAAATCCAGGGCATGAACCGGGAGCTGGAATCGGCCAACGACTTTCTCGCGACGCTCTCGTTGAAAATATCGAGGTATATTTCGCCGCAAATCTATAAAAGCATCTTCAGCGGACAGAAGGACGTTACGATCCATACCGAAAGAAAGAAACTGACGATCTTTTTCTCGGACATCCAGAATTTCACCGCGACCACCGAAAGGCTGCAGCCGGAGCAGATCACTCAACTGCTCAACGAATATTTCACGGAGATGTCCGAGATCGCCCATGAGCACGGCGGCACGATTGATAAATTCATCGGCGATGCGATGCTGATCTTCTTCGGCGATCCCGAAACAAAAGGCGACCGGGCCGATGCGCAGGCCTGCGTGCGGATGGCCTGGAGCATGCAGCGTCGCCTGCTCGAACTCAACGCGAAATGGCGGGCCGCGGGTATCGAACATCCGTTCAAAGCGCGGATGGGCATCAATACCGGCTATTGCAACGTCGGCAATTTTGGAAGCTCGGATCGAATGGACTATACGATCATCGGCGCCGAGGCCAATCTGGCGGCGCGGCTGCAGTCCATCGCCGAGCCAGGCGGCATTGTCGTCAGCTATGAAACCTTTGCGCTGGCAAGCGATGTCATAACGGCGCACCCGTTGCCGCCGATCACGATGAAAGGCATCAGCCGCGAAGTCATCCCCTACTCGCTGGACAACGTGGTCGACACATCAGCAAAGGGCGCCGTCATCATCGAGCGCATGACCGGGCTGGACTTTTATCTTGATCCTTCCATCGTGGATGCTCAGGCTGCCGATCGTGTCCGTTCGATATTGGGCGAAGCACTGGCGGCGCTCGACCGGCGACAACCAAAACAGGCCTGACAGGACGACCCTTGCGCTTATGAGGCGGATCTAAAAAGCGGCGTCCGCGTTTAAACCCGCCAATGGCCAGCAATTCCGCACCTCCCTGCATCGTCTGGTTTCGCGACGATCTCCGCCTTTCCGATCATCCCGCTTTGCATGCCGCGGCGAGGGCCGGCGCGCCGGTGATTTGTCTCTACGTGTTCGACGAACAAGGTCCTGCGCCGAACGCGCGGCCTTTGGGTGGCGCAACGCGCTGGTGGCTGGCGCAGTCGCTCCGCGCCTTGCAAAAAAGCCTCAACGCGATGGGCACATCGCTGCTGTTGCGCAAAGGGCCCGCGGCAAGGATCATCGCCGAATTGGCACGCGAGACCCAAGCCGGCGCGGTGTTCTGGAATGAGATCACGCAAGCACCGTATCAGGCCGTGGCCGATCAGGTCGCAACCAGCCTCAAGGAGATCGGCGTCGCCTCGCAAAGCTTTCCCGGCGATCTCCTGGTGGCCCCCTCCTCCATCCGCAACAAGGAAGGCCGTGGCTTGCGGATGTTTACGCCGTTCTGGCGGCGGGTGCAGGCGCTGGGCGATCCGGCAAAGCCGCTGCCGGCACCGAAGAAGCTCGGCTCGGTGCCGGACCTGGCAAGCGACCTCATCGAAAGCTGGCGTCTCGAACCCGTACATCCGGATTGGGCCCGCGGACTGCGAGACACTTGGACGCCGGGCGAGATGCCGGCGCAGGCCCGGCTCCATGCATTTCTCGAAAGCGGTGTGGCCGGCTATTCCGCCGACCGCGACCGGCCCGATCGCATCGGCACATCCGGGCTATTGCCGCATTTACGCTTTGGCGAGATCAGCCCACGCCAAGTGTGGCATGCCGCACGCTTTGCCGCGGCCGAGCACCCTGCCCTGTCAGGCGATATCGACAAGTTCCTGAGCGAACTGGGCTGGCGCGAATTCTACCGCCACCTGTTGTTCGACGTGCCCGACCTCGCGGTGCGCAACCTGCAGCCTTCGTTCGACGCCTTCCCCTGGAGGCATGACGACAAGGCGCTGCGGGCGTGGCAACGCGGCCGGACCGGCTACCCCATCGTCGATGCCGGGATGCGCGAGCTCTGGCACACCGGCGTGGTGCACAACCGGGTTCGGATGGTGACGTCATCGTTCCTCGTCAAGCATCTGCTGGTCGACTGGCGCGAGGGCGAAAGCTGGTTTTGGGACACGCTGGTCGATGCCGACCCCGGTGGCGATCCCGCCAACTGGCAATGGGTCGCCGGGTCCGGCGCCGATGCCGCGCCCTATTTCCGCGTGTTCAATCCCATCCTGCAGGGCGAGAAGTTCGATCCCGATGGCGCTTATGTCAGGCGCTGGGTGCCGGAACTCGCGCAACGCCGCCAGGCTTGATCCACCGGCCATGGAGCGCTGCGCCGCCCGAACTCGCCGGCGCCGGCGTGGAGCTTGGCAAGACGTATCCGGAGCCGATCGTCGATCACAACAAGGGACGCGAACGCGCGCTCGCCGCTTATGCTGGGGTCCGCAAGGCATAAGGTCACAGCATCTCTTTAACAGCTTGACGAATCCCGCTATCGTTGTCGCTTCGATAAACCCTGGGGGATGCTATGGACGACGAGAAACCCGTTCTGGAACAGATGACGGACGCGATGAGCAGCGCCGCCGAGACGACCAAGGAAGCCACCAAGACGGTGGTCAAGAAGGTCAGGAAGGCCGCCAAGAAAGTCGCCAAGAAGGTGACGCCGAAGAAAGCTAAGAAAGCCAAAAAGGCAAAGAAAGCTAAAAAGGCTTCCAAGAAATCCTCGGCGAAAAAATCAGCCAAAAAGGCCGTCAAGAAAGTTGCGAAGAAAGCCGCCAAGAAGAAAAAGAAGGCCAAGAAGTCGAAGCGCTGAGTACTTAAGAATCGCGCGCGAAAGCCTCCGGATCGGAACCCGGAGGCTTTTGATTTGGGACCAGCTTGTGATTTGGGACCAGCTTGGTCAGACCGGCGCGCCGGTTGACCAGAAACACCGCGGCGGCGCAGGCAACCATGCCTGCGATCGCGATTCCATCAAGCCGCTCGCCGAACAGTACGTAGGCCATGATCGCGGTCACCCCCGGCACCAGATAGAACAGGCTTGCCACCGACGTCGCCGCCGAGCGCCGGATCAGCCAGTACAATAGCCCGATCGATCCAATCGACAGCATCACGGCGAGCCAGACCAGCGCCAGCACGAATTCGCGGGTCCAGTGCACCACATTGCTCTCGAACAACCAGGCGCCGGCGACGTAGAGAATCGTGACCGCGATGTACTGCACGAGATTGCCGGCACGCCAGTCGATCCGGTTGCAATAGCGCCTCTGATACAGCGTTCCCAGGGTGATGCTGACCAACGACACACCCGAGGCCAGCCAGCCCCAGCCCGCCTCCCCGCTCATCGGCCGATCATGCAGGATCAGCACCACGCCCGCGAGCCCGAGCAGCAGCCCGGCCCACTGCAGCGGCGTGACGCGTTCACCGAACCAGCGGTTCGCCAAGGTCGAGGTCAGGATCGGCTGCAGGCCCGGAATCAGCGCCGAGAGCCCGGCGGGGATTGAATGCGCGATCGCAACCGCGGTCCCGCCCAGGTAAAATCCATGCACCAGAATACCCGCGACGACGCTATGGGCGATGCCCGATCGATCCGGCCATTGCGGCCGCGCGATCGCGACGATGATCGCCATCAGCCCCACCACCACAGCCATACGGATCGCGAGATAGGTCAGCGGTTCGGCATTGTGCAGCACGTATTTGGTGACAACGAAGCCGGTACTCCAAAGCACGACAAAAATCGCCGGCGCCGCGCGCGCGGCTAGATCTTCAATGTCTTTGTTCATTTGCGGCTTGATTGCCTGAACACGGGCAATCCGGCAATCGCGAAACGCACGGGACCGTCTGCTCGGTATTACATGACGAACATCGGGAGACCGCGACTAACTCGCTCCAGTGCGTGATGGTGCACTGCGGTCCTTCAGATACCGACGGGAAGCACGCGGCGTCTAGAAATCTTCCGGACAGGGATCGACGATCCTCCAGAGATCCTCGCCGTTTTTGATCTTCTTCATTTCGGTGGTCAGCCCGCCATTACGGCGGATCCAGTCCTTCACCGTATTGGGGTAATAGGACATCAGGTCCGCGGTCCCCTCGGCGCTGGTGACCTTGATGCCGAAGGTAAATGCCTTGTCGTAATAGGCCTGATGGAAGCCGACGCTGGCGCGCGGCGTTACGCAGATCTTGTTCAGCGGCACGATACCGAACACGAGGGTACAGGCCGAATTGCAGATGCCGTCGATGATGACGCGTTCATGGCGATTGCGGATGCGCTCGTACTTCTCTTTGTATTCGCTGACATAGCCGCCGTGATCGCGCGTGATGTGCAGATCAGCACGGGCCGGTGTCGCGGCCAGAAGCGAGAGCAGCAGCAGGGGCAAGAACGTGATGCGCATGGACCGATCGGGAACCGGATAGAGCCTTGGGGACACGGGAAAGCCAAAGTCCGTCGCCGGACCAGACGGCACAACTCTGGCCTTACTGTGTTGGGAATTCGTTAAGCATCCAAATCGGGGCAAAAATCCGCCTCCGGCGGCGATTTTCGCACTTTCCCGAGGAATCGGGCCGCCACCGGGCTGCTAGCCCTGCCGGGCCAAGTCTGGTAATCGACCACGCACGCGCTCGTAGCTCAGCTGGATAGAGCATCGGATTTCGATTCCGAGGGCCGGGAGTTCGAATCTCTCCGAGCGCGCCAAGGCTACCTTCGCCGCCCTTCACCCACCATCGCCCGCCGGTGCCGCAGGCACCCAAGAAATCCTTGCCCTGCGATCAATCGGCACGTCGAGCGCGTGTTTGACTCGTCGCGCAAAGACTCACGAAGCTGGCGCGACATCAATGACGGAAGCCAGAAAACCTCTCACTGTGTCAAACGAGGAGTAAGCCTGATGACCAGTTCCACGCCGTCTGGTGTTCTGACCGCTATCCTGCCGTGCAACAATCTCGACACGTCGGAGCGCTTCTACAATCGCCTCGGCTTTACGCGTCCCGACAGCGAAAAGCCGCCGCCGGGTGGGGAGGATACTTACCGCAGACTATCCAACGGCAAGGGCGGATATCTTCATTTGACAGATGCGGTGGAGGGCTGGCTCATGCCGGGCAGAAACCCGTTCGGTCTCTATCTTTATCTTGAGGACGTCGACGCTCTGGCGGTCGAATTCCGAGATGAGATTCTAAAGAAGAGCCGACCGGAACCGGAGGACAAGCCTTGGGGAATGTACGAATTCGCCCTTTCGGATCCGGACGAAACGCTGGTTCGCGTCGGCTGGCCAACCCGCCTTCGCTTTTCCGGTGCTGATCGGTCGACCGGCGCAGGACAGCGCCGAGTACCTTGATGACAACTGATCCGATGCGGCAGTAATGGGGACGCCGGAAGCTGGCGCGAGATCAATGACCGATGTTCCACGCAAACCGATATCCGGGAAGCCAGTTGCCAGGAAACGGGTGAACGATGGCTATCTGTGCGAGCTATGCGGCGAGTGGATCGAGTACGACGACCTTAGCAAGGTGTTGGCGCACGAAGGCCCGCTGCCGCATCCTGTAAAGTCGCCATAATATGGGCCGCAAAGATGGCGTGACAAAAGCCGTCGCCGGGTTGAGGTCGGCGACGGCTGGGCATGATACGCATCCCGATTGCGACTGTCGCTGGATCAGGTGAAGAAAACGTTAGTCAGCCGGCGGCTGAGGGAGCGCGCCAATGAAATCAGGAAGTTCCTGAATTTTAGAAAGGCGCTCCGTCGGTCCGTGGTAACGCGGAGGGTAAGCCGATTAGGGCTTCGACTTCTTCGAGGCTCAAAGAAAATCCCGCAACCGGGCGAGTTCAACTATTTGCTCGGCTGACAAAATAGCGGTGATTAATTCACCCTGCGGAGCCGTGTGGATCTCATACAAATGATGCTGAGATGCGGGCTTGGACATGAACTGCCGTATGCACTCGTCAAGAGTGCCATCAGAAACGAGGTAGGGACGCGCGTTGCTGATGCGTTCATTATTGAGTGAAGGCCACTTCCTGAGAACAGCAGGAGCATCAAATTTCATCTGAACATCAATTGCCTCCTTCCTGGTGTGCTCAACAGCCGGTTTCCGGTCGCGTGTTGGCTATTCTAGCACTTTTTTTCCGATCCCACGGGAGAACCAGCCGAAATTCAGCGCGACCGCGTGGTCCAGCGCATCGCCAAAAGAATCGCATCACATCCGTCATGGTGGTCGCCGCGCCAGATTCAAGTTCCAGGCCTTGTCCAGATTGCGGGCCTCGGCGAGCGCAGCCGCGCTCGGCAAGAGGGTCGACTCAAGGTCGGTCTCGGTGAAATCGGCGCCGGCGAGATTGGCGTTGGAGAGGTCGGCTCCCGCAAGGTCGGCGTGGTTGAGGTTGCAGTTCGCCAGATTGGCGTTCTGCAGTTTCGCGAATTCGAAATTGGCGCGCGCGAGATTGGCGCCGCTCAGATTCGCATTCCTGAGATCGGCGGACTTGATCACGCCACGCATCAGGCCCATCGATTGGTTGCGCATGTCCGCGCTCAAATCGGCGCCCGCAAGCTTGGCCCCGATCAGGCTGGCACCGGAAAGATCTCCGGTTATGCGCGCGCCGCTCAAATCGGCACCGCCAAGCTTGGCGCGTTGCATCTGCGTGCTGAGCAGCGATGCCTTAACGAGGGACGCCTCCGTCAGATCCGCGTCGATCAGCCAGGCCTGGTTCAGGATGGCCCGATCGAAGCGCGCGCCTTTCAGATCCGTCCGATTGAGTCTTGCCAGGCGAAGATTGCTGCCGGAGAAGTCGAGGCCCGAGAGATCGAGGTGCGACAGCCGCTTTCCTTCCAGATCTGCAGAGCGTTGGTCCCCGAGGCCTTGAGGCGCCGCCTTGAGAACCGCGTCGACCTCGGTGCGCGTCATCTCCGATGTCGACATTTCCGGACTGTTGAGGTCGACATAGCGCAGCAAATCCTGCGACACGGCGTCATAGGGATGAACCAGCAGCGCCGCCATCGACACAAGAGCAAATGCCAGACGAAACAGCATCGCGTCTCTCGGCCTGCCCAGCTTTGATTGTAGCATGAAAAATCGGCACCGTCTCTTGCGGATTTCGGCTTGGCGGCACTGTCACGCTAACAGTCGTGACGAGCCTCCGGCTTAGGCGAGAGCATGAAACCGATCATGATCCTGAGGGAAAGCCGCCGCGAAGGCGACGTGCCAAGTCGCAGTCTATCGCAGCCTTGGCGATTGGAGCGTGCAAAACTGCGATCGAGCTGATCATCGCCAAGAGTGCAGTAAACAGCAGCGCATAGCAGCGCGCCGAAGTGGGCGGACTTCCGAGGGAGGCCCATTCACTGACTGGCGCGCGCCGCCTGCATGATCGATTCCCGCAGCCAAATGTGGCCGGGATCGTGTTCGCTGTTGATATGCCACGCCATATAGACGTGTTGCTCGGGAATCTCGGTCGGTAGTTCGTGAATGTCGAGAGCGAAATTGCCTGCGAGCTCTTTAACGAAGGCGCGCGGCAACATGCCGACCAGATCGGTGCGCTCGACCATCGGCGGGATCGACCACATCTTCGATACCATATAGACAATACGGCGCGGCGTTGCGGTCGCCGCCAGACCACTGTCCACATTGGTTATGCCGCGCAGCTCGCGCACGAGCGCGATATGCGGCAGCCGCTGGAACGTCGCGTAATCGAGCGGCTTCTTGATCTCGGGATGGTCGCGGCGAGTCACGGCAACGGCGTCCACACTGCAGATCAGCTTGACGAGAATGTCGGTGCTGTCGATCGGATAGGCGAAGCAGGCGAGATCGATGGTGCCGGCTCTGATCTCATCATGGATCTTTGGGTGGGCCTGGACGCACTCGATATTGATACCGGGCGCATGCGTGAGAAGTGCGCGGATCACCGCGGGCATGATGACGGGTTCGAATGCGTCGACGACGACGATCCGGAATAGGCGCCGGTAGGTCGCAAGGTCGATATTCGCCGCAGCGCCTAGGTGCCGTCCGATCAGCCCCAGAGCCTCGCGCACCGGATTGATCATCTCGCGCGTCTTGACAGTCGGTTCGACCCCGCGCGGCGCGCGTACAAACAGGGGATCGTCGACGAGTTCGCGCAACCGCGCCAATGCATTCGACACCGCGGGCTGACTCATGCCGAGGCGTTCGGCAGCGCGACTTATATTCCCGGTCGCATAGATCGCTTCGAATATAACAAGAAGGTTAAGGTCAACGTTCTTGAGATTCACTGCCATTACGTAATCAATTCAATGCGTTGTGGCGCGTCCAACTCTTATTCAGCCGGTGAATGAGGCCTATTCAAACAAAGAACTTCCCGTACCTTACCCCATCTTCCAAAACCGCCATCAAGGACTTCTTAAGAGGACGCCGCCGCGCTCTGACGCGGCGCGCCGGCGGGGGGCTTGGGTGTGGGGCGGGAAAGTCGTTGTTCACGCAGCGGTATCGGGACCGGCGCGTATACATATGTGCCGGTCTTGACGCCATCATCCACGCTGCCCACGATGACGCAGGTCGGGCAAAACTATCCGCAAGCCAGCACGCTGGGCGGCGGGACTACGCCGCCCCACCGCTATGCGATTTCCGCTGCCTCGCTTCCGGCCGGCACGACCCCCGACACCTCAACTGGCCTGATCTCTGGAACGTCGACGACGCCCGGCAATTTCAGCTTTGGTCAGGTGGGGTCTCAAGTGGGTTATCTTCAACAGCGTCTTGCCGACGTTGCCGACGTAACAGCTAACCTCATTGCTGAGTTATGCGAACTGAACGAACTGCGCGATCGGTTCAGGGCAGCACAGCTATCGGCCCGACGTTCGAGGCGGATAGACGGTAAGAAAAGACCACGCTTTTAGAGGCGGCCCCGTTAGCGGCCTCACCTCTCATCGGCGGGATGATGCAACGGCCCTCGACGGCCGCTCTCCCATGCATTGTCTCGCCGAATTGGGCCACTCGGGGCCCCTTTGGAGATCGCAGCTCTTATCGTCCAGCCGACTTTGGCCCCAATGCCGGGGCTGTTAAGTTCTGGGTCTTTGAGAGAATTCAGTAACGCGGGAAATGATAGTTGATGCCGATGCGGGCGATATGCTCACGCGTGGTAACGCTGGTCTGATAGGCCGGCGGCGCCGCGACACCGCAAACTCCTGCCGGGGAGATGCATGCGTCTGCGTAGTCAGCGTGGCCCAAGTCGAGATAGAGGTATTCGGCCTTCACCGACCAGCTGCCCGACACCAACCACTCGGCGCCAGCACCCGCCGTCCATCCTACGCGTACGGTCGAGGTTGAACCGGCATAGGTGTCAACAAGTCCGGGAGGCGGAAACACTGCGACGCTGGAGGACCTGACCTGTCCATAAGCAAGACCGCCCGTTCCGTACAATAACAGGTTGGGCGTAGCCAGGAAGCCGACGCGACCACGCACCGTGCCAAACCAATCGAGGCTGCTGGTTACCGTATGAACGAACGTGCTCGGCGCAAAAAGCGGCGCTCCCAAGGCTTGGGTAACGGCGTCCGACTGTCGCAGTCCGTTATAGTTGAAATCCGTTTCGAGACCCGCAACCCACAATGGAGTGAAGTGATAGTTGTAGCCGACCTGCCCGCCGCCGGTGAAATCCGTGCCGTTCAACTTGGTCGAGAACTGCCGAAAAGCGTTGCCGGGAATTCCGCCCGCCCCGCAACCGGTCAGAAAGCAGCCAGCCGGATCGAGATCGTATCTGGAATCATTGATGGCGGCTCCGGCGTTCAAGCCGACATACCAGCCGTTCCAATTATAGGGCAGCGCGACTGGCGCGGCTTTCATGGCCATATCAGCAGCGAGGGCTGGCGCGACGCCGAGCGCTAGAAGGACAGTCGCCCCGAGCAAAAGCTTTTTCATAAAAATGCTCCGAAAACGGGAGTATGTACGAAAACGTATCTGAGTCCTGACTAAAACACTGTCACTGTTCCGCAACAGTCGCAGGCTAACGGCATGATGGAATCAAGCGCACAGCGCATCGCGCCAGAGTGGAACCGGAACTCATGATTCGATGTGATCAGCGTCAGCGCGGCCGCCTTTTGCGATAGGTCTGCGCGTCCAGGCTTTCCGGCCGATCGCCGATCTCAGCGATCCGTCCCTCAATGCAGCTTCGCAACTTCGCGCGCCAGAGATTGCGACATCGCATCTTGGTTGCGCCGAAGCCGACCATGCTCGTTTGGTGTCGATGACTTGTGATGTCTGCCTAAGCGCCGCAGACAGTGGCCAATGTCGGAGGTCGCGTCGCAAGATCACTGGTCGCAAGATCACTCGATGATTTCGTCAGCGCGCAGAGGCAGCGAGGTGGAATTGTAAGGCCGAGTAAGGCTTCACTATCGAGTGAACACGATGATCAAACTGTTCCGGCCAAGCGGTGTCTGGCTTTGCAACTCTGCGTTCCATCGTGAACGGCCATTCATAAATTTCTGTTTGACGCTAACACATGCGTTCGCCATCTTCCGCGCACTCACTTGAGTCCCAGGGAGATATCTTAATGAAGAAGTTTGCTTTCGTGTTGGCCGCGATCGCGGCCATTGCGTTCTCTGTCTCTTCGATTCCGAGCGCAGAAGCCGGGGTGTTTCACCATCATCACCACCACCATCACCATCATTATGGCAGGTGATCTGAGAAACGAAGTAAGATGGATGGCCCCTTAACCGGGGCCATTTTTCTTGAAAGCCAAATTTCGCGAGGTGTCGCCAAACCCGCGTGTTGCGCCCGCCTCGATTCCGCCGTGAGACCCGCTATCATACCCGGATGACGCAACGGCGGAGATCGTTTGAAATGGCGCGCGCGGTGCGACCGGCTGTTGTCGTGGTCACCTTCGGGCTGGCATTTCTGACGGCATCAATGCCGCCGACTGAAGCACGGGGCAATCATGGAACTGGCCGGAGCTTCGCGGGCCAGGGAATGCACGGAGCGGAATTCACGGGCGGTCGCCGCCACGGCAATGACGCCTATATCAAGGCTGCGTCGGATGACCGTGACAAGCTGTTGAACGCCAAGCTCAAAAGCATCTGCCGCGGCTGCTGAGAAATTATTGGAACCATGCCCGACGCGGATTGCGGTTCACCCGAGCGCAGCGCGATTCAGTTCACCAGATATTGGCTCACCAGGTATTGTTGGCGAAAAAGCCAAACAGCGGTTGTTGCGCAACCTGCACCGTCGGCGGAGCAACGCGCCTTTTTGCAATTTTGCGTTTCCGTTGCGGCTTCGGCGCCACCTCCGGCTTTTTAAGATCGGATGGCTGGTTGAGATCGGACGGCTGAAGCTGCGCAAACGAATCCCGCACGTGCGCCTTTGCCGAGACGTCGGCAACCGTCGCCGGGGGCGAGACCACAGGCTCCGTCTTCGCGAGCTGCACCGGGGCGACCGGGGCAATGCTGGTATCGAAAACAACGCGCTCCGGCCATTTCCGGTCGGAATGAATCCGTATCGTGGGCAGATCGGCCGCGGCCTCGGTCTTGTCCGTTACCGGCAATTTCGGCAGGTAGGCATTCGAAATAAACAGCAGCGTGAGCAACGCTGCGCCGACAAAGAGAAAATATCGCGCCAGGGGCATTTCAGCATCGCTCCATCCGCGCCGACCGTGCGGATCGTTTGCCTAACTGTAAGATGGTATGATTGGTTCCAAGCGCAACCTGGCTTGGTCTAACAATCAAGTTACCGTTAACAATAACGTAAGCGCGGTCGCCGCCGCTCCCGGAATACCGCTAGGTGCGGCTGGCTGTCACGAGCGAGCACTTCGCTCTAGCGGCGTTGACGTTGACAAAGCCAACGTGCATGCGGGCAAAGGTTCTGCGGCTTTTCATATTGACGGTGTCATGAATCGTGCGTTTGCGGTCGGTCAGATGACTTCCGTCCCTGCGGGCAAAGGCGCAGGAAATCTCGATATCCCGAACCGCGTAATCGTTGCCGTTGCGGAGTGTGAACGTGACCAGGGCATTCGATCCGAGCCCGCCCCGGCGCCAGGATTGCGATGAAATCTTCAGTCCATCGACCGGCGCTGTTTCCACAGGCGCGGCCACCGGATTGGACAGGGATTCTTCCGGCGCGGAATCCGCAGCCGGCGATTTCGCCGGTTCGGTCGCAACAGCAGCCGCCAGCTGCACCGGTTCGCTCTCGGCGGTGTTGCTGGCACGGCCGGACAACAGCGTCCATGCCCCAAATCCAGCCATCAGCGCGGCCGCCAGCCAGACAAATCGCGGTTTGAAGTATTTGGCCGTTTCTTCCGGGCGATCCGAGAAACTGCCGCGTATCCCGGCGAACCCGGGGAGCTTTGCGAGCCTCGTCAATTCAATGCGGTACAGCCCGGTATTCATTTGTCATACCATCGACGGCCCGGCAAAACGGATTTGACCTGTTGCAGCGCACAGCAAAAGAGCCGCACGGGCATTACACCGCACGGCTCCAAACACGACTGCCGATTGCGCGGTTCCGCCGCTGTTCCATCAATCCATGAAGCCGGAAATGGTTGCATCCGGACACAACAATATCGGATCCACCGGCATCTGGCTCCGTGACGGGCTGAAGGGGGATGGCCACGCGGGAATGCGACCGCTAAAACATCGACCGCCAACCGGAGCGTCGCAGCGAGCGACGTATAAAGAACAAGGGGAGACCACGATGCCGATCGTCACCTGGGATCATGTCCATTTGCGCAGTCCCGATCCGGAGGCGACTGCGGCCTGGCTTGAGGATGTCCTCGGCGGCGTGATCATCCGCGGCCCCGGCCGGATTGACGTCAAGCTCGGCGGCGCCAATGTCTTCGTCGCGCCGGTCACAGCGGGCGACGGTGTCAACACGCCGCCGGTGACGCCCTATCAGGGGCTCGATCATTTCGGTCTGACGGTAAAGGACATCGACGCGGTGGCCGCCGAGATCAAGGCCAAGGGTGTGGAGTTCACGAAGGAGCCGACCACGATTCGGCCGGGCGTCCGCATCTGCTTCATCCGCGGGCCGCAGGGCATCTCGGTCGAACTGCTGGAGCGTGACAAGAAATACGCCTGAGCAGAGACCGCGCGAGCACGCATTCGGGGCGGCGGTTCAAGCCACGGTCAGCCACGCAGGCCAGTTTTCTGTCATCTGACTGTCATGCCATTGTCATGCAGCATCGCTGTATTCCGGAAAGTTTACTTGCAACAGGAATGCCTGCGGCCAACCTGCCGCGTTGACCGAGCATACGACTTTGGCATAACAGGGCACGACCTCCGCAACGACGGAGCGGTAAACCGGGGCGTCATGAAGAACGGCCTATATTCCATCCACGTCAGCCTGCAGGACGGTCGTTCCGGCAAGGGCAGCGGTGTGGTCATGTTCCGGGATGGCAAGATCCTCGGCGGCGATGCCTATCTGTTTTACACCGGCAGCTATACGGCGAAGGGCAATACCTTCAAGGGCGAAGTGCTGGTCCAGCGCCATACCAGCAGTCCCGATGTAAATCCGCTATTCGGCGGACCTGCCCCGGTCGGCGTCGGCGTCTCCGGCACATTCACCGACAAGTCGGCTGTCATGGATGGGACGGCGCTTGTGGGCAAGGCCAGCCAGATCTTCAAAGCGACGCTGCGCTTTCTGGCCGAGGCCAATTAGGCAGGGCATCTTAGGCAGGGCATCAGACAGGCTATTCGGCCGCCTGCTCCAGCGGCGCAATCCGGGGCAGGATGATCTGGATTCGGGTGCCCCTGCCGGGCTGGGAATCGAGGTCGAGCCGGCCGCCCAGACGGTTGGTCACGATACTATAGACGATATGCAGGCCGAGCCCGGTGCCACCCTGGTCACGGCGCGTCGTGAAGAACGGATCGAACGCGCGGCGCCGGACGTCGAGACTCATGCCGCAACCATCGTCGGCAAAAATGATTTCGACATTGTCCTTGCCGGACTCCCGCACCTGGATGTCGACGGCGCCGGGCCTGCCATCCGGAAAAGCGTGCGCGACCGCATTGAGGAACAGATTGGTGAGCACCTGTCCATAAGGACCGGGATAGCTGTTCATGGTGAGATTGGGCTGGCAGTCGACGTTGAGCGTCAGATGGTGCTTTCGCAAGCCGGGCCGCAGGCTCATCACCACCTGCTCGGTCAGATCGCCCAGATCGAAGCTGCGCTGATCCGAGTAATTGCGGTCGGCGGCGACCTGCTTGAACGACTGGATCAGTTCGGCCGCGCGGTTGAGGTTGGCCACCAGTTGCGACGACGCATCGCGGCTGGTCTCAAGAAATTCATTCAGGCGGGATCGCCTGAGATCGCCGCGCGCCACTTCGCCAGCGAACAATGCAGTCTTGCGCTCCAGCGACGAGGCGACGGTCAGGCTGATACCGACGGGGTTGTTCACCTCGTGGGCGACGCCCGCCACCAGCCGCCCGAGGGCTGCGAGCTTTTCCGCCTCGATCAGCGAGTTCTGGGTCTCCCGCAGGTTGCGCAATGCAGCTTCGGCGGCATCCTTTGCTTTCCGCATCTCCAGTTCGCCGCGCTTGCGCTCACCGATGTCGAGCGCGACAGTAACGATGTTTTCGATCTCGCCGTCGGCATCGAGAAGCGGAAGCTTGTTGACCAGCCATTGCCGCAAATTGCCGGAGGAATCCAGATATTCCTCTTCGTAAAATCCGAGCCCCCTGCCCGCCTCCAGCACCCGCCTGTCGTTTTCGTCGGTCTTTCGCGCGCCGTAGCGCGACATCAGGTCGGTGGTGGTGTGGCCGATCGCGTCCGCCGGCTCGATATCGAAAATGCCGGCCATGTAGCGGTTCATCAGGACGTAGCGGAGCTGTTTGTCCTTGACGTTGATCACCGCGGGCACGGTGTCGATCACCTGCTGCAGCAGCCGCCGGCCTTCGGCGATCGCATCCTCGGCGCGTTTCTGATCCGTGATGTCGCGCACCGTGCCTTCATAGCGGATGACCTCGCCTGAATCGTCGCGCACGACGGTGGCGCTGTCGGAGAGCCAGAGAATCGCACCGCTGCGCTGGCGCACCTGGTATTCGAATTCGCGCACCACACCATCGCGTTCCATCAGCGACTGGTATTCCGCGCGCGCCGCCGGATGAACGTAGACGTTGTGCGCGATATCTTCGATGCCGCGGATCAAATCATCCGGCGTCTCATATCCCATCATCCGCGCCAGCGCCGGGTTGGCGTTGAGCAGCGCACCGGCCGGCGTCGTCACATAAATTCCGTCCACCGAGCCTTCGAACAGCTTGCGATAGCTTTCCTCGGCGAGCCGCTGCTCGGCCAAAGCGTGGATAGCCGCCTCGCGCGCCGCGTCGGCATCGACCAGCGAGCGGCGGAACACCTCGGCGGCGCGGGCGATGTCACCGATCTCGTTCCTGACATCGGTTGCGGGAATGGAGGTATGCTTCTCGCCCCCGGCGAGCGCGCGGATGGCCTTGGCGATGGCTTTGAGTGGGCGGACCGTCCGCCGCACCACAAACAGCGCCGCGACCACCCCGATCAGCAACCCCGCAATTCCCAGGATAATGCTTTGCCAATTGTCGTCGGCAAGCGTCCTGGCGAAATCGCTGGCCAACTCGCGGCCTCTGCGCGCACTCAGATCGCGCAACAATTCGGTCACCCGTCCGATCTGCCGGCCTTCGGTGCCCAGTACTTCCTTATCGAGCTTGGCAATTTCAGCTTCCGTCTCCGAGATCGAACTGATCGCGCCGGCATAGGCGTCGGCCGCGGAACGAAGCATTGGATCGTCGATCGACAGCGCCCGCATGCGCTGCGCGGACTGCTCGGCAGACACAGGGTCGTGCGCCAGCAAGGCCGCGGCGATCTGATTCTGTGCCCGGAACAGGCTTCTGGCCGTGGCCCGGTCAGTCACTTGGGCGATCGCCGCCTCGAACCGCTCGCGCGTTTGTGGCAATGCCGCAACCAGTTCGGTGCGGCGTGCAATCAATGCGGTGACGCGCTCGATCCCATCGCGGTAGTTCTGGAGCCGGGCCGTAACACCGTCGATCATCCCCTGCTGCTCGGGGGCAAGTTCCAGACGCGTCTTCTTCAGCAGCTCGCTCAATGCCGAGGCCGCTTCTCCAACCCGGTCAGGTCTGGCGTTCGGATCGGTCACGAAATCGCGGGCTGCAAGCCGCAGCTCGTTCATGCGCCGGTCGATCTCCTCGGCCAGATCGCCGACATCCTGCAGCCGCTGAAGCTCGGCAAAGGTCGAATCGACGTGCCTGATGGCGATGACGCTGGCCACGCTGGTCGCCGTGATGACGGCCAGCAACAGCATGAAGCTGCCAAAGGTCAATTGGCCGATCGAAAGCGAGAACGACCGTATCCGTTGGACAATGGCGGCAAAGGGCATGGGTTCGGAACCGGCTCCAAGCAGTCCACTTTATACGCTGGAATCCACCCCTAGGGGAACCGGCCCAGAACCCCATGATACCCGTAGTACAGAGCTAATGGGCCCCGTTTTGATCTCAATCCGGCGGGATGCCGGCATCCTTGACGACCTTCGCCCACAGCGCGACGTCGGCCTTGATGATGCCGGCGAACTGCGCAGGCGGCGCGCCCTTCGGCTCGCATCCGGCGATGTCGAGTTTCTGCTGCACGTCGGGTGTCGCGAGCGCTGCTTCCAGCGCCTTGCTGATGCGGTCGACGATCGGCTGGGGCGTGCCCGCCGGCACGACGATACCGAACCACGGCATCACCTG
Organism: Bradyrhizobium sp.; assembly: GCA_028290305.1. Next base: position 8,971 of record JAQGKC010000094.1, on the reverse strand, counting down.
GGCCTCGGCAAAACCCTGCTCCGCCAAGGTCGGCACATCAGGGAAATACTTCGAGCGGCCGTCATTGATCGCGCCGATGATCCGGATGGTGCCGGTCTGCACCTGCGCCAGCGCCTGGTTGGCGGACAGGAAGCTCGATGTGATCAGGCCGCTTCCGATATCCGCCACCATCTGCGGATAGCCGCGATAGCCGACGGCGGTGACGTCGATCCCGGCCAACCGTTTGAACAGTTCGAAACCGAGATGCCCGGTCGATCCCTTGCCGGGGTGGCTGTAGTTCAGCTTGCCGGGTTTCTCCCTGGCCAGCGCTACATATTCGGCCACGCTCTTCACCGGCAATGTGGTGGGGACGATGAAGAAATTCGGGGCTCGGCAGACCTGCCCGATCGGGATGAAATCGCGCACGGGATCCCAGCGCAAGCTGACGTTCAGCGACGGGCTCGCGGTAAAGAATGTCGTCACCATCAGCCACGTGTATCCGTCCGGCGCGGCGCGCGCGACTTCCTCCGCGGCAATCGATCCGTTGGCGCCGGATTTGGATTCGAGGATGATCGATCCGTTCCATTGCGCAGCCATGTTTTGCGCGACGATGCGCCCGAACACGTCGACCACGCTGCCGGCCGAATAGGGGATGACCATGCGTATCGGGTGATCGGGAAAGCTCTCCTGCGCCATGGCTGCGTTGGGTGCCACCAGAAGCGTCAGCCACGCGCCGATCATTACGCCGATGCGCCCTGTCCTCATGGTGCGTGCCCCTGCCCTGATTATTTTTATGGCGAGCAGGATGCCGACAATCTTTGTGATCATCAAGGGCGTGTCGGCTCAGAACGAAGACGATTCCAAACCCGTCATGGCCGGGCACGACGAAAACAGAGACGGCAAATGATAATGTCGAACGCTTACGTCACACTGCGCCGACTTCAAACAGCTCGCCGTCGTAACCGGCTTCCGCCGGGATGCGAAGCTGACGGCCGCCGTTGAGTTTTGTCATCACGGGCATCACGGTCACGATCGGCTTGCCCCTGCTGTCATCGAGCGCGGCTCTCACGCCTGGCTGCTTGCCGAGCCTGATCAGGTTGCGCGTGGTCGGAAACGGCAGCTTGAACCGCCCGCTCTCGCCGCCTGCCAGCGCCTCGCGCGGCGACACCCAGATCGAGTCGGTGGATTCCTTGCCGTCGTGGGCGCCAGCCTGCTCCGGCGGCGCCGCAGCGAGAAAGAACCAGGTGTCGAACCGCTTCGGCATGCCCTCCGGCGTGATCCAGTGCGCATAGGGCACCAACTCGTCGAGCGCCAACGACATTCCGCTATCGGCGAGGACTTTTGGAAATGTCGTCTTGCCCTCGCACAACGCGGTGCGATGGCCGGCTTCGATCTCGCGCGCCCGCGTCGCATCGACAAGGCTGTTCGATCCGCGCGGCCGGGCCAGCAGGATGCCGCTTTCCTCAAAGGTTTCGCGGATCGCGGCGATCCGAAAACTCAAGGCGGCAGCGTCCAGCCCCTCACCGCCGGAATAAAGCTCTGACCTGGCGATGATCTCCTTGTCGCTGGCATCGACACTGCCGCCGGGAAACACCAGCGCGCCTGAGTTAAAGTCGATCTCATAATGGCGCACCATCATGAAGACCTCGATCTCGCCCACAGGACTATCGCGCAGCAGCAGGATGGTCGATGCGGGGCGTGGTGCGACGGCTTCGGCTGGCATGAGCTTTCATCCTCTTCGTCATCCTGAGGAGCGGCCTCTTGGCCGCGTCTCGAAGGATGAGAAATGTATCGGCTCATGGTTCGAGACGGCGCAAGCGCGCCTCCTCACCATGACGTAATTTTATCAACCCGCCGCGCTGGATTGCGGCTGCAGATTGGCGCGCTTGTCGACGCGCGCAACCCGCGACAGCAGGTAATCCACCTCGGCCTTTGCGGCTGGTGTAATGCTCGAGCCCGGCTTGCGTTGTGCGCTGGAGGCAATTACGCCGCGCTTTTGCAGCACGTATTTGCGCACCGCCAGTCCCGCGCCGGGCTGCTGCTCGTAACGGATCAGCGGCAGATGCGCGTCGAACAGATCATGCGCGGCATCGCGCTTGCCCGCTTTCGACAATTTCACGACATCGATCAGTAATTCCGGGAAGGCGTAGCCGGTCATCGCGCCATCGGCGCCGCGCTCCATCTCGAAATCGAGAAACAACCCGCCATTGCCGGTCAGGATCGACAGCGGCCGCAGTGAGCCTTCCTTCTGGAAGGCGCGGAGCGCGGAAATCTTTTCCAGTCCCGGCCAGTCTTCATGCTTGAGCATCACGCAGGACGGACTGTCCATCACGATTTTCCGGATCACCGCGGGCGTGAACACCACCGACAGGGTCAATGGATAATCCTGCAGCACCCAGGGAATGTCGTCGCCGATCGCCTCGATCGCCTGCTTGAAATAGCCTGATATCTGATCGTCGGTACGCAGATGCGGCGGCGGCGCGATCATCACGCCCGCGGCGCCGGCATCCATCGACGCACGCGCCAGCGAGCGCATCGTGGCAAACCCCGGTGCGGAGACGCCGACGATAATCTGCATATTCTTGGCGCGCTTCACAAAGCGTTTCGCGACTTCCTCGGCTTCCGATCCATCGAGCTTCGGCGCTTCACCGAGAATGCCGAGCACCGTGACGCCATCGCAGCCTACCTCGGCGTAGAAGTCGGTCAGCCGGTCGATGGATTTCTCGTCGATGCGGCCATCGTCGTGGAACGGCGTCGGTGCAATCGCAAACGTGCCTGCGGCCTTGTGGGTAAGTTTCATTGTTATGTGTGCCTCTGCTCGACTTTATCTGGTTCGTCATTCCGAGGCGCGCGTAGTGCGAACCCGGAATGACGTAAAGTATCAAAACCGCCGCGCGCCCAACTCGATCTCTTCCTCGGAGAAGAAAATATCCTTGGCATGCTCGACGACATCCTGTGCCTTCCATCCGGTGTGCGGCGGCTTCCAGCCCGGCTTTTCCATCATTCGCATCTCGCGCACACCGCGCGGGCCGGAGACGCCCAAGACCTTGCCAGTCTGGTCGCCCGACAATTCGCTGACCATGTATAGCACGGCCGGCGCGATCCCGTCCGGTCCGAGCGCGGCGCCGGGATTTTCGATATAGCGTGGCAAATCGGCGGTCATGCGGGTCAGCGCGCCCGGCGCCAGCGTCCAGATGCGGATATTGTATTTGCGGCCTTCGATCGCGAGCACGTTCGACAGGCCCCAAATGCCGCCTTTGGCGGCGCCGTAATTGCTCTGGCCGAAATTGCCGATCAGGCCTGACGTCGATGACGTATTGACGATGACACCGCCGCCGTTCTCCCGCATCCAGCGGAACACCGGCTGGGTGACACAGAACGTGCCCTTCAGATGCACCTTCAAGACCTTGTCCCAGGCGGCTTCGGTCGCCTTGGCAAAGGTCTGGTCGAGCAAAATGCCCGCGTTGTTGACGAGAATATCGGCGCGGCCGAAATTCTTGATGGCATCATCGAATACCGACTGCCCGCCGGCCATGGTCGAAATATCGGCGCCGTTGGCCACCGCGCGGCCGCCCTCCGCCTTGATCGCTTCGACCACCTTCTGCGCCATCGAGGTGTCGCCGCCGCTGCCGTCACGGGGGCCGCCGAGGTCGTTGACCACGACAGCCGCGCCCTCGCGCGCGAACAATTTGGCATAGGCCTCACCAAGCCCGCCGCCCGCACCGGTGATCAGCGCAACCTTGCCGCCGAGTAATCCCATGATGTGTTCTCCCAAATCTTCGTTATTTATTTCGGCGTCATGGCCGTTCTCGTCACGGCCATCCACGTCTTTCTTGTTCTGAAGAGAAGACGTGGATGCTCGGCACAAGGCCGGGCATGACGACAAACATTCAGAGTGGTCCCTGCTTTCACCCCAGCACCGTCCTGCCGCTCTTGATGACGGTGACGTTGCGCGCTTTCACCTTGGCTTCGAATGAAATCACGCTGCCGTCCTTCCACAAATCCATCGTCACGGTCTCGCCGGGATAGACCGGCGAGGAGAACCGCGCGGTGTGCTGTTTGAAGGCTGAGGCATCGTAATCGGCATAGGTCTGCAGCACGCCGCGGCAGGTGATGCCGTAGGTGCACATGCCGTGCAGGATCGGCCGCGGAAAGCCGGCGCGCTTGGCGAATTCGGGATCGGAGTGCAGCGGATTGCGGTCGCCGCAGAGCCGATAGACCAGCGCCTGGTCCGGGCGCGTCGAAATATCGACTGACCTGTCCGGCGTGCGCGTCGGCACCTGATGCGGTTCGGGCTGGCCTTCCGAGGGGCCGCCGAAACCGCCATCGCCGCGCGCAAAACGCGACGCAACCAGCGTCGCCAGTGGCTCGCCCTTCTCGTCTCGCAGCACCGTCTTGTGCCGGATGACGGCGCCCTTGTCCTTGCCCTTGTCGAAAACATCGAGGACGCTGGAATCGGCGGTGATATGGGCAGCCACGGCGAGCGGCTTGTGGAAGGTGATGTCGCGTTCGCCATCCACCACCATCACGCGGTCGAGATTCATTACACCGGGTCCGGCCCCCCAGGCCGCGACCGACGCAAATGTCGGGACAACCTTTAGAGCGCGAGGCGTGGCGACGGCTTCGTTGACGAAAGCCAGCTCTTTTTCGTCCATGGGGTCGGCACCCATCCCGATGCCATAGGCGTACAGCATCACTTCGCGATCGCTATAGGCATATTTCTGGCCGAGGTTCTTCAGCGCCATCAGCTCTTCGTACTTGATCGGCATTGGTGTCTTCTCCCCGAATTTTTCCTTGCCGGCTTTCGTGGCTGCGCCCTCTCCCCTTGCGGGAGAGGGCCCCACTAACGCCCGCACCAAACTTTGCCGGGTGAGGGGTCGGCGCAGGACAGAACCCCTCACCCGGCAGCCTTCGCATAGCCGTGCTACGCTTCGGCGTTATTCTAAAGAACGGCGGCCAAAGGCCGCCTACGCACCCTCCCCCGCAAGGGGAGAGGGAAAAAATCACGCCGGCGTAAAGAACGGCAACGGCGCGCCGTCGGTCGGCTTGAACACCACCTTCACCTTCTGTCCGATCTTCAGTCCGTCGATATCGCAGTCGACCAGATTGGTCTGCAACGACGGACCTTCCTTCAAGGTGACGTAAGCGATCGCATAAGGCCCGGTCGGCGATTTACGCATCAGGCTGAAGGTGTAGATCACAGCCTCGCCAGAACTTTCCTCCCACATCGTTTTGTCGGAGAAGCAGAACGGACAGATCGAGCGCGGAAAATAATGCGGCTCGCCGCATGCGGTGCAGCGCTTGATCAGGAATTTGCCTTGCGCAGCCGCATCCCAGAACGGCTTTGTCTCGGGATTACCCTGCGGCGCCGGGTATTTCTTCGCTTCCGTCATCACGCACGCTCCAGGATGCAGGTTGATGCGGCGTGACGTACGCCGAGCAGTCCGCCGGTGCCATGGGCGATGGCGAGATCGCAGTTCGGCACCTGCACTTTCGGATGCGCTTCGCCGCGCAACTGACGCACCGCTTCAATGATCTTGGTCATGCCGCCGCGGTTGACGGGATGGTTGCTGCACAGGCCGCCACCGTCGGTATTGAACGGCAGCTTGCCGACGCCGGAAATCAGATTGCCGTCGGCGACGAACTTGCCGCCCTCGCCTTTCCTACAAAAGCCGAGGTCTTCAATCTGCATCAGCACCGTGATGGTGAAGCTGTCGTAGATCGATGCGTATTTGATGTCCTTCGGAGTCACGCCAGCTTCTTCGAACGCGCGCGGGCCCGACCACACGCCGGCGGAATAGGTCAGATCGAGATCCTTGCCGCCGCGCGGGCCCTTCATCGCCTCACCCTGCCCGATCAACCGCACCTGTGGTTTTTTCAGGCTCTTGGCGATTTCCGGCGTGGTCACGATCAGCGCGCCGCCGCCATCGGTGACCACGCAGCAGTCCATCCGGTGCAGCGGATCGGAAATCATCGGTGAGTTGAGCACGTCCTCGACGGTGACGACATCCTTTAGCATCGCATGCGGGTTGTATTGCGCGTGATGCGACGCTGCGACTTTGATCCAGGCGAGTTGCTCACTGGTGGTCCCGTAGTCGTGCATATGGCGCATGGCACACATGCCGTAGGCATTGTGGGTGGTCGCGCCATAGGCCGCCTCGAAATCGGCCTCGGCGCCCGCCGCGCGTGGCGGCATCGCGCCGGTACGCGGTTTGCCGGCCAGCGTGATCAGCGCGATCGAGCATTTGCCGGCCGCAATCGCTTCAGCGGCATGACCGAGATGGATCAAATACGAGCAGCCGCCGGTCTCCGTGGAGTCGATGTGGCGCACCTTGAGGCCGAGGTAATCGACCATCGGCCAGGCACCGCCCGGCGCGTCGCCGGCGCAGAAATAGCCATCGATGTCGGCCTTGGTCAGCCCGGCATCTTCCAATGCGCCCTTGGCGACTTCGGCATGAAGCTGTGCGGTGGATTTGTCAGGTGCGTGCCGGGTCGGATGTTCGTAGATCCCGGCGATGTAGGCCTTGCCTTTGATGGTCAATACAACACTCCGCTGGTGTTTCTTCCCAGCGGTTTTCTCGCCTTTCGGCGCTGCCTTGGCAAGCACCGAAATATTCCGTCAGGCGAGACGACGTCACTCCGCCGCGATCTGCCTCGGCGCGGGTGGCGGGTTGACGAGATCGGCGGCGAGTTGCGCATACCGCGCCTTCGCATCCTGCACCGACTTCTCCTTCACCGGCCCGTAGCCCCGAATGCGATCCGGCAGCGAGAGCAGTTCGATCGCGGTATCCAGCGTCAGCGGCGAAAGCACTGCGAGTACGGAAGCGACGTCCTTCTCATAGCCAACGATCAGGTCGCGCTCGAGCTTGCGGTCGGCGCTGTGACCGAAGATGTCGAAGGCCGTGCCGCGAAGACCACGCAGACCAGCGAGAACCCTGAACACCGGCATCATCCACGCGCCGAACGCACGCTTGCGCGGCCGGCCGAGGGCGTCGGTGCCGCCGCCCAGTATCGGCGGCGCGAGATTGAAGTTGATCTTGAAATCGCCGTCGAACTGATCGCGGATTTGTTTCTCGAACTTGCCGTCGGTAAAGAGCCGCGCCACCTCATACTCGTCTTTGTAGGCGAGCAGCTTGGCGTAATTGATCGCGACCGCGCGCGGCAACTCGTCACCGAAGCCGCCATTGACAGCCGTGTTGCGCACCTGCGTCACCAGATTACGGTAGCGCTCGGCGAGCTTCTCATTCTGATAGTCGGTCAGGAGCGCGCTGCGATGTGCGATGATCTCGTCGAGCGACATCGCGTCCAGCGTCTTCGGCGCCACCGTCTCGTCCTGGCCCTTCATCATCGCCGCCAGCCGTGCCGGATCGACCGCCGCCAGGCGTCCAAGCTGGAACGCCTGGGTATTCATCTTGACCGCAACACCGTTAACCTCGATGGCCTGCTCGATGGATTTGGCCGAGAGCGGCAACAGGCCCTTCTGGTAGGCATAGCCCATCATCATCATGTTAGTGGCGATGGAATCGCCCAGCAGGATTTCCGCGGGCTTGGTGAAATCGAAGAACGACGAATCCTTGCGCAACGCCGTTTCCAGCACATTGTTGACCTTGCGGGCCTGGAAATTGAAGTCGCGGTTCAGAATGAAATCCGCGATCGGAATCAGATGCGTGTTGATGACGCCGGTGGTGCGGCCGGATTCACAGAGCGTCATGGTTTCCTTGGCGGCCGCCACCACCTCGTCCGCCGCCAGCACCAGATCGGCCGTGCCGGTAACGATACGCGAACAGGTGACGTCGGCAGTGTGCTCAGACAGCCGGACGTGACTGAGCACCGCGCCGCCTTTCTGCGCGAGGCCCGACATATCCAGGATCATGCTGGCCTTGCCCTCGATATGCGCGGCCATGCCGAGCAGCGCACCGATCGTCAGCACGCCGGTGCCGCCGACGCCGCCGACAGCAACGTTATAGGGCCGATCGAGCGAAGGCCGCGATGCCGGTTCCGGCAGATCGCCGATATTGCCCAGATCAGCCGGCGCGCGACGACGAAGCTTGCCGCCATCGACGGTGACAAAGGACGGACAAAAGCCCTTCAGGCAGGAATAGTCCTTGTTGCAGGTCGACTGATTGATGGTGCGTTTGCGCCCAAGTTCAGTCTCCAGCGGCTCAACCGAGATGCAGTTCGATTGCACCGAACAATCGCCGCAGCCTTCGCATACCGCCGGATTGATCAATACGCGGCGCTGCGGATCCTCCATCGTGCCGCGCTTGCGGCGACGGCGCTTCTCGGCCGCACAGGTCTGCACGAACACGATGGCCGAGGCACCCTTCACCTGGCGCAGCGTTTTCATGACGGCGTCGAGTTCGTCGCGATGCGCGGTCTTGGTGCCGGGCGCGATATCGGAGGCCGGATAGGCATCGGGGTTTTCCGACACCAGGTAGATGTCGCGGATGCCTTCCGAGTGAAGCTGGAAGGTGATCTGCTGCGGCGACAATTCGCCGTCAACGTGCTGGCCGCCGGTCATCGCGGTCGCATCGTTGTAAAGGATCTTGTAGGTGATGTTGGCCTTGGACGAGACCGCTTGACGGATCGCAAGACTGCCGGAGTGGAAATAGGTGCCGTCGCCGAGATTGGCGAACACGTGCTCTTCATTGGTAAAGGGTGCGACGCCGACCCATGGCACGCCCTCGCCGCCCATATGGGTGAAGGTCTCGGTGTTGCGGTCCATCCACAGCGCCATGAAGTGGCAACCGATGCCGGCAAAGGCGCGGCTGCCGTCGGGCACCTTGGTCGAGGTGTTGTGCGGACAGCCCGAGCAGAAATACGGCGTGCGGGTGATCGGCGCCACCGCCTGCATTTGCGTCGCCTGGCGGCCGTTGAACCAGTCGGCCTTGGCGCGCAGCATGGCGGCGATTTCGGGGTTGAGATTGAGACGTAACAGCCGCTCGGTCAGCGAACTCGCCAATGAGGCGACGCTGAGTTCCTCGGCGAAGGG
>JAQGKC010000057.1 GCA_028290305.1 Bradyrhizobium sp. | reverse complement strand
GGGTCTGCAACTTACCCTGGCGCGAGTGAGCCGATAAGGCTCTTACTATTCGTGAGCCCTTTACTATTCGTGAGTCCGTGGCACGATCTTGGAATTGAACTCAGCCCACGTTAGGCCTTTCGGGGTGATCGACAAATCGCGCGGTCCCACTCACGTTAGGACTCTTGGTGCTGTTTTGGCGCTCTGGGTACACGGAAACTTGCGCTCGCTCAGGCTGAGTTGGTGTCCAAGCTGAACGGATTCGAACCTCATCTTCCGTCTGAGCGATAGCTCGAGTTCCAAACCGTCCTATTCGCTCGCGGGAACACTAGGGGGCTTCTGAGGCTCTCGGAGAATCGTCCGTTTTGCCCGATCCGGAGGTTTACATGGCGCCCCGGCCCCTTGTCCGTAAATGGAAATAGCTTCGCAAGCCAGCGCGACTCAATACCCAGGCAGACTGCTCTCCCGCCATCGCTGAAGCCTCGCCTCATCACGTGCGAGGCAGCGGCCGCCTACGTCAGGGTGTCGGCTAATATCTTTGACCTGCTACCTTCCGACGGCAATGATCTTGATATCGACGAGACATGGAGAGATGTCGATGCCCCGAAGGTTGCCGCCGTACGTTGAGCGCAACTACGTCAAGGGACACACGTACCTGCCATTTCGACGCGGCAAGGGAGCGCGGATCCGTCTACCAAAAGATCCGACGAGTCCTGAGTTCATGTGGCCCACCAGGCCGCGCTGCTCGGTCAATCGGCTCCCCCTTCGACCTCAGATATCTACTTTCGCTGCAGGCAGCATTGCCGCGCCGATCGCCTCTTATATGCGGAGCTCCGAATATATCGGCCTTCGTAACAACGCAGGTTCCCCAAACGCCATCGGCCGGTTCGGGAAAACGATCAAAAATTCCAAGAAAATCAAAGCTGAGAAAGACTAGCTGGCGCGCCACCCAGAATAAAACTGCGAACTCTTATGTAATTGAAATCGCTTTGTAATGTAAATCGACTCTGACCTATGGTCACGGCCGATCTCGCAATCGGGGCGATCGAGCGTGATTATTCGCTCCTGATCCAAGAAGGCGGTGTCAAAAGACGGCTTACGCAGATAGTTTGATGGCGGCAGCTTGATACTTACTTGGCGATCGACGCGATACGGCGGCCCTGTGCGGCCACACGCTGTGCTCATTGCCGCGAGGGAGTTTGTGCATGTCAGCAGAGATCCCGAACGTACGGCAGGTGCGAGGGTACTGCAGCCTGTGCATCGCCCGCTGCGGTACCGTCGCGACGGTGACGGATGGCAGATTCACACGTCTGGACCCCGATCCGACCCACCCCACCGGCGCAGCAATTTGCGCCAAGGGCCGCGCAGCTCCCGAACTCGTCTATCACAAGGATAGGCTGAAGCGACCGCTGCGTCGAACACGGCCGAAAGGCGACTCCGATCCGGGATGGGAGGAAATATCATGGGATGCGGCGCTCGATCAGATCGCCGCCGCCATGCGGCGCATCGCCGAGCAGCATGGACCTGAAGCGGTGGCGTTCAGTCAATCGTCTCCTTCGACGACCGCCATCGCGGATTCCGCTGCCTTCGTTGTCAGACTGATGAATGCATTCGGCACGCCGAACCAGGTGTCGGCGCTCGAGCTGTGCGGCTGGGGACGCGGCTTTGCGACCCGCTACGTCTTCGGCGTCGGCAGCGTTGCGACCGGAAGCGCTGGCGGCGCGATGGCAGACATTGCCGAATCCGGCTGCCTTATCCTGTGGGGCTACAATCCATCCTTTACGCGCATTACGCATGCGACCGCGACGGTTGCGGGCCTGAAACGCGGAATGAAGTTGATAGTGATCGATCCGCGCAACGCCGGGCTTGCCAACAAAGCCGATGTCTGGCTGCGGGTGCGCCCCGGAACCGACGGTGCGCTCGCGCTGGGTCTGGCCAACATCATGATCGAGCGCGGATGGTACGACGAGGCGTTCGTCCGCACGTGGAGCAACGGACCTCTTTTGGTGCGCTCCGATACCGACAGGTTGCTCAGGACGGAGGACCTCCTTTCCGGCGGCGGCTCGGGACAATTTGTCGCCTGGGATTCAGGATCCGACCGCGCCGTCAGCTATGATCCGGCAGCCGGCCGCTACGAGGCACCCGCCGCGCTTTTTGCCTTGCGAGGCGAATACACTGTCGCAACCAGAGATGGTCCGATCTCCTGCCGGCCTGTCTTCGACCGCTACGCAGCGCTATGCAGCAAATATTCGCCCGAAATGATTGAAGCGACATGCTGGGTTCCTCCCGGCCAATTGGAGGAAGCTGCCCGCACGATCTGGCATGCCCGGCCCGTCTCTTATTATGCCTGGAGCGGGCACGAGCATCACGCCAACAGCACGGAGACGGCGCGGGCGATGGCCATGCTGTATGCTCTGACCGGCAGTTTCGATGCCGCCGGAGGCAATGTGCTGTTGCCTGCAGTGCCGGCCGGATCGATCAGCGGAGAGAACTTGCCTGCGGCAAAGCGGCTCCCTCCCGCAATCGGGTTTGCCGAACGTCCGCTCGGACCGGCGCGCTGGAACCACGTCTCCCCTCGGGACTTTTATCGAGCTGTTCTGGAAGACACGCCCTATCCCGTCCGCGGACTCATCGGGTTCGGCGCAAATTTGCTGCTCGCTCACGGCGATCCGGTTCGCGGGCGTGCTGCGCTGGCCGCGCTCGATTTCTACGCCCATGCCGATCTGTTCATGACGCCGACGGCGGCGCTTGCGGATATCGTGCTGCCTGTCGCGTCCTGCTTCGAACGCGAGTCTCTCAAGATCGGATTCGAAATCAGCGCAGAAGCGCAATCGCACGTTCAGCTTAGGCAGGCCATCGTCGCCCCACCCGGCGAGGCATGGTCCGATACCGATGTCGTCTTGGGCCTTGCCGCGCGTCTCGGCCTTAGCGAGCATTTCTGGAACGGCGATGTCGATGCCGCTTACCGGCAGCAGCTCGGTCCCAGCGGCATCACCCTGGATCAGCTTCGAGCGCAACCTGCTGGATTACAGAAGCCGCTGACGACGCAGCACATCAAGTACGCCGCGCGCGATGACAGGGGAAACCCACGCGGCTTCCCGACGCCGTCGCGGAAAGTCGAGTTCTGGTCGGAAACCTTCCTTGATCACGGCTATTCGGCCATGCCCGATTTTGTCGAACCACCTATGGGCCCGGTCGCCCGCCCCGACCTGGCTGCGTCCTTCCCTTTGATCCTGACCTGCGCAAAGCCCAGTCTTTTTTGTCAGACCCAGCATCGTGCACTGCCGAGCCTGCGCAGTCGCGCATTGGATCCGGAGATCGAGATGAATCCCGCGACGGCCTCAGCACGTGGCATCAGGAATGGAGATTGGGTTGATGTGCGTACCCCGGCCGGCGGAATGCGGGCCCGGGCGCGCTTCAGTGAAAAGCTCGATCTGCGCGTCGTCGTGGGCGAGCATGGCTGGTGGCAAGGTTGCGATGAACTGGGAGTTGGCGATTGCGATCCGTTCGATCCGAACGGCACGAACTTCAACCTGATGATCGACGCCAGTGTTCGCGATCCCGTCAGCGGCACGCCATCCCATCGATCCAATCTTTGCGAAGTTCAGCCGGTGCGGGGATCTCGCGGAGAGGAGCTTTAGGAAAGGGTGGATTCAATTTCTTTGGACACAGAGGGTTATGTCAGGCGGATTGGGTCACGAGCGGACATTTCGCCGGCCTGCGGCGAGCAATCAGTTATCGAGCGACATTGCGCTCCGAACCAGGGCTGCATCGGACAACGTCGCAGAACAGCGCGAAATATCGTAGTTTGGCGCTCCCTAGGGGAATCGAACCCTGTTTCTTAAGAGGGCCAAATGACGGGCCCGTCTCCGTCCACTACCGTCCGCCAGTGTCCAATGATTTCAATATGTTGAATATCATCCAGTATTGTTCGCCGACTACACCGTCGTATATTCGACGGATATTCGACGTGTAACAGTGCGACAAACGATATGTCGAAGACACTCACTGAGGCTCAGGTCACGACGGCAAAAGCGCGCTCCAGGCTCGAGCTCGGCGTGCATTGGCGTCGCCTCGATGCGGAAGCGCATTTGGGCTATCGAAGGAAAACAAAGCGGCGTTTGGTTTGTCCGCTGGACGGAATCACCACGACGGCGGCAACTACAAGCAGGAGCCAGTCGGCGTCGCCAACGATATCAATGACAAGCCCGCCGACGGGATTCTGACCTTCGAACAGGCCGTGAGACCGGCCCGGGAGGCCGTAGCTCGAGCCAGAACAGAAGCCGCGTCGCAGGCGGCGGGCCCGGCTCCTACCGTGCGATCGGCCGTTGAATCCTACGTCAAGGAACGCGACGCTCGAGAAAGACGCCGAACAGGTC
>JAQGKC010000024.1 GCA_028290305.1 Bradyrhizobium sp. | reverse complement strand
TCGGGAAATAACGTGCTCTGACTGCGGTCATCGCCAACGACAAAGCGCGTCATCGAATCCTCCGCCAAATCACAGGAGAATCATATCATTGAGCGTCGTTTTCACACAGCCTGGGTCAATCGCGTCGGTTTGCCGATGCGCCGATAACTTCCGGTTCTTCCCCCATGAACAGACATCGGCAGCATCGGTCGGCATGTCTCAGAAGTGCCATTTCCGGACTCATGCGTCGCAGCAAACTACGCCCTATTCGATCACCTGCGGGGCCGGTTTAGCAAAATCTCTAGCTCGACGTGGAATGATTCTCCGGCGCCGGCGTTTGTCTTAGCGACGCACCCGCGTCCTCAAAAAGAATCATCAGGAGTAGAGCTGCAATGTCCAAGACATTTGCCGCAGTAGCGGCTTTGACTTTTATTCTCGCCTCATCGGCCGCATCGGCACAGATGCTGAAGACGGCTGATACACCAAAGGGCAAAACGTTTGTCGATACAAAGGGTATGACGCTTTATACGTTCGACAAGGATGCCGGCGGCAAATCGATGTGTAACGGCCCCTGTGCGGAGAACTGGCCGCCGCTGATGGCAGCTGACGGTGCCAAGCCGACCGCCGACATGACAATCGTCGTCCGTGACGACGGCAAGAAGATGTGGGCCTATAAGGGTAAGCCACTCTACACTTTCAAAAAGGATGCTGCGCCAGGCGAGACCAACGGCGACGGTTTCCTCAATGGCGCATGGCATATGGCGAAGCCATGATCCGCTGAGCAGAGCGCTGAGAAGGGGTCTCTCTCACCGCTCAGGCCGCGTCAGGCGGCCCTGAAGTGCCGATCTGCCGGACGCCACGGTACTTGCCACCGGTGCACATGATCAGGCTGACGGAGATATGGGAAATCGGCCAGCCCATGCCTCTCGGCCCGCGCGATCAGTTCGGATGTGATCAAGCCGCGCGGTGCGCCCTTGCGCACGAACGTCGCGCCTTCGGTGATGCAGTTGCGAAAAACCTTCGGTCGCAGCTCTAGCGATGCGCCGAAGGCAGGTGACCGCAAGGTATGGCCGGTGACAACCGAGACGACGTCGCAGTCGCACCGAGACCAACAGCCGAACCGCGCGGCTTTCTCGATGCGGCGGTCATCCTCGCAAGAAGCTGCACGGTGACGTCATCGCCATGATCAAGCGGCAACGACACCATGGATGCCGGTAAGCGATGGCGGGAAGCCATCACCGGCGTCCTACCACGACAACGACTACCAACCAGCACAGTGCGAGCGTGCCCACCACCGGCTCTCCCCAAGCGGTGGTAGGCACGCTACACTTCGCCCACCCTCCGAAATCTAGTTCAGCAATTCCTGCTTGGTCACCGTGTGCCTGATCTCCGCGCCGCAGTCGGAGCATTCATAGGTGAAATCGATCTCCGACACGTTCCAACGCGGTGCGACGTCCTTGACGGACATCGCCAGGCCCACACAGCTTGGGCAGATCATGAAGGGTGGTTCGGCGTCGTGATGGCGGATGTAGGCTGGCATGTCGGCTCCCCAACAACGCATTCAGACTGCCCCGACCCGAAAGCCAGCATACGCCTCCACGGCTGCCACAATTATGGTCTCTTGCGAACACAGCGGGAACGACCGCGCATTCCCAGAGTGTGTGACAAATCTGCACGACCGAGCGCGCTCTTCAAACCAGCCTGGGAGTTTCGAGGTGGCGGACATGAGACCGCATCGAGCTACAGCGTTTGTTGATGCCGCGCCGATCGGCGGTCGTGGTCATCGCACGCGGCAGACGGAATTGCTGATCAGCGAGCGCGACAGGCGGATCATCGAGGCAGTGGCGGGGATAATGATATTCCAACCGAAAATAATGTTTTCCTGCGCGCGCCCGCGGTGGCTGAACGGACGAACACCCACCGGCCACAGGAGCAAGCCAGTGATACCCGCGACCAAGAACAACCTACCCGCGATGGCGACCGTCTAAGCGATGCAGAAGGCGATCAGGCGCGGCATGGAGCGTGAGCGATGGAGTTCGCGTGCGAGTTGATGCACACGTCGAAGCCGTTCCACACCATGATCTGCAACCGCCTCGAAGTCATCTGCCACGACGACCTCGACACCCTCGCAGCACCGCACGTCTTCCCGTTCGTCGCCGCATCGCTCGCGGGCGAAGCCCGACTGATGGTTGGCAACGCGATCCGCATGATGTGCAGGTCTCCGAAGTCCCGTGCTGGCTGTCACTTCGGTGCGGCCATCGGGCTTCGATCGATGCTGGAGGATTTCGTTCCGACAATTCCCGACTGGGCCAACGATCAGCACACACTCGCCGGGAAAAAGCTGGGCCGTGGTCTCAATCATTTCCGCAAGGAAGGCGCGAAGCTGGTCCCGCCGCCGACGGCCGACGATCCCTACGAGGACGAGGCGTACCGGCTGTGGCAGATCAAACAGCAGGGCAAGCAGAAAGCAAAGCCCGCCGACCTGTTTGACGAGTGACGCTATCGACCGTCGCCGCAACGTGCTCAACGCTGCCGCGCGCCGTCAGTGCAGCAGCGCAACCGCGACACCACCGCGATGTACCCGAACAACGACACGCTCGGCGAGCGGCTTAGGCTGTATGTCGAAGAGAACTTCCATGCTGCTTGAAGAAGAGATCAAGCTTCACAGGTTCGCCGGTATCTCGCCAGAACAGTCTTTTACCGAGGCTGGCCGCCACCGCGAGGCGGTGGTGGCCGCCGATTAGAGTATGGTCATCCGTTGTTTTAGCGATGATCTCGCCGGCTTCGTCCACGATGATTTTCATGCGCCGCCTCCAATGCAACGCTCCGGTTCAGCGCCGCCCCGATGGTGCGCAATCTATCTAACCTCGTGCCGGCCCCGGCGTTCCAACCCATGAAGATCACGGCTTCCGTATTCGACATGTCGCCGTCACCGACGAAGAGGGTCAGCCCTTCTCATCGTGACAGAGCGTAGCGGATCGCTTCGGCATCTGGCTGATTAGGCCAAGTCCGAGCAGCCACGGCTCGAAGGCGTCAACGATCGGCCGGCTTTTTGCATGCCAAAGCTTGAACGACGATATGGAGTGACGGAGGCCCGGCGCAACCCGTCGCCGACGATCGGGCGGGCGATAAATAGGGCGACTCGTGACGTCCGCGTCGGGTCAGGACGTCGGCCCATGATTTCCGGTGCACCCTCAACAACGGACCTCGGCGAAATGCGCGGGCGAGTCCGTTTCGTGCCA
>JAQGKC010000450.1 GCA_028290305.1 Bradyrhizobium sp. | reverse complement strand
GCCCAAGGCAAGACATGGACGAGGCGGGGCTGCGGCGAATCCCGACGTGCCGCAGCCCCAAGGCATTCGTTTGGCGCTTCAATACTGATCTGGGCAGACCCGATAGCCGTAGGAATCGCGGTAGCAGCCGTTGTTGTAGTAGGCGGCACCGGCGGCTGCGGCACCGACCGCCGCGGCGCCGTAGGCTGCTCCACGCCGAGCCCCGCGATAGGCGGTATGGTATGCCCCTCGACGCACTGCCGCGCGCGCGACCGGACGACCGGGGATCGGCCGGTATCCGTAGCCGCGTCCGGCGACACCGACACGTCCGGCGTGAACGGCGCCGCCTCTGACGTGCGCGACGCGGGCACCACCGCCATGGAACCCGCCTCCACGGTAGCCGCCGCCACCACGGCGAGCTAACGCATCGTCTGGAACTAAGCTTGCACAAATCAGCACAAAGGCCGCGAGTACGATGAGAGCATAGCGATGCATGACATTCCTCCTGATGACTGGGGTTCCGTGCGTCGTTGGCTTTGGGGTTCTCCTCCCCAGGAAGCGCTCGCATCGATCGACACGCCGCGCCAAGCGCACGAGCGAAGATGGCACCCAACTGCAGCTTTCGGTGCCCTCTCATTTCGAGCTTGAGCTAGATCAATGGTCCTTACAATTTAGTCCGCCTACGCTTTGCGATCCCGGTTTGCTCGCGTTCAGTCGCGCGAGAGTCTGATAAATGTTCCGGCACGAGTCGGCTTCAGTGGTCGACTGTGCGGGTCTCTGGAAGAAAGTTCGTGGGACCCAAACTGGGGTCTGCAAATGTTGCCCCCAAATGGGCGGCTAGATGGATTCGATCGAAATGCCGAGATGGCTTCGGATGCTTCTGGTTGCGGGAGTCGTCATTCCGCTTGCGGGTTCGGCCGCCTTTGCCTATCGCTGGTATTCCCGGCCAACGACACTGACAATTGCCGTCGGCTCATTGGACGGCCGAAGCGGGGCGGATCATATCGGCGATCGCCGCCCGGTTTATCTCCATGAAAGCGCCGGTGCGGCTCAGTATCATCGACACGCCCAGCGCGCTCGACGCTGCGAACGCTTTCTCGTCAGGAAAGGCCGATCTTGCTGTGGTGCGAGGCGACGTCGGCGACCTGTCGCAGGCACAAGCGGTCATCGTCGTCGCTCATGCAGTCGCCCTTCTTGTCGCACCGCCGGGATCCTCGACGACCGGGATCACCGATCTCAAACGTTCCGTCGTCGGGGTGATCGGAGGCGAGACCAATCGGAGAATCGTAGGGGTCCTGACGGACGAATACGATTTGAACCGTGCCGGCGTCACGTTCAAGGACATTGCTCCACCCGAAGCGCGGCGAGCGCTTGAATCCAGGCAAGTGCGCGCAATGCTCGTTGTCGTTCCACTGGCCGAGAAATATCTGTCGCTGGTGCGCGGCTTGTTTAACCAGAATGCAAAGGCCGCTCCGGTCCTCATTCCGATCGAATCTGCCGGCGCCATTGCGGAGAAGGAACGCGCTTATGAAAGCTTCGACGTGCCGAAGGGTACGTTGCGGGGTGCCCCGCCTATACCCAGCGACGATCTGACGACGCTTAGGGTTACTTTCTACCTGATCGCCAAGAAGAAACTCGACAACGATCTGCTGACCGATCTGACGCCGGCTGTCGGGCGACGAGAATGCGCTTGATGTCACCACTCTGAACGTCGCCGCTCATCGCCTGGAGAACCTGATACACGACCGCCGGGCCATTCTGGCCGCGCAGCAAAGCGGCAAGGCCACCGCTTGAGCCGCGCAGCCGGCCTTGGCCCGGTGACGCCTGGCTCCAAGAGCGGCCTTGATCTTTATCAAAGCTGCGATCCCGCTTCGGAGCGAGGTTTTGAGAATGAACCAGGCAAGCCGGATCCTGCTCGCTGCGGTGGTCGCACTGTCATTCTTGGGTGCGATCTCTCAGCAACGTCCCGAGTAATCAGCGAGCGACGCCGGGAGGTCAGCCGGAGATCGGCTTGGTTGTTGACGGAAGGAGTTGCTTCTATGCGCAGGTATCTAGTGCAACTTGTTGTGTTGATGCTGCTGGCATTTTCTATCCTTGTCTATCCTTCTCATGCAAAAACCGGATTTGTCCGCGTCTCGTTCACAAAGGCAGGGTTGCTTGCAGGAGCTGGTGCAGGGCACGGGGTATTGACGTACGACGGCCGGGACTATCCGTTCAAAGTGTTAGGCTTGAGCCTCGGCTTCACGATCGGCGCATCAACCAATCGTCTGGTCGGGCGGGCTTCATATTTGAGCCGGTTGAGCGACTTCTCCGGCACCTATACCGCTGTTGGCGGAGGCGCTGCCTTGGCCGGAGGCATCGGAGGCGTGCAGCTAAAGAATGACAAGGGGGTGATCATCACGCTGCAGGGTGCAAAGGCAGGCATGGAGGTCTCTGCCAATCTGAGTAGCATCGATATTACACTCGAGTGAAAAGAGAAAGGCACTACTGAGGGTAGGCGTCAGACCGAAGATCGACGAAGATCGCCTTCTCTGTGGTGACGGATACTTCGTTGATTTGAAGATCGTGTTGCAGCAATCTCAGTGTTGCCTGAGTAACATCCTCGATGCGTGTCCGCGCGGTTAGATCAGTTGATTTTTTCGATAGTTCGCGAACGCTCGAAATGATTGCACCGGAACGAAGGCTTCCGGTCTCTATGTCAGTAAGGATCTCGTGCATTTCTTCCAGTTCGGGAGGGTCCGCAGCTGAGGGAGGGCTGTGCTGCCATCAAGTGCGATGGCTCCAAAGGCGTCCTCAGCTCATGGCGATACTGGCCGTGAGAGCGTCCACGCTCAAGAGCCGGTTAGCGCGTTCGCCTCTTTGTACGATGATCGCGCTAGCGAGACGTGAATAGAGAAGCGTTGTTTCGATCAGCAACACGCCCAGCAACGTGCAGCTGCCGATCAAGGCGAAGCAAAGAGCCGCGTACCAGCCAACGGAAAATCGCACGGAACTGGCTATGTCAACCAGCAGAAAGTTGACATCCAGGCGTGGAGAGTCGCCACCTTCGAACGCGCGCGGCTCTGCAACCCCCTCGACAATCCGTTCCGCACGAGGGTGTCCCCCATGTCTTAGGTTCGTTCTCCTACCTATGCGTCCGGGCTGGACATAATTTGAGATGGTTGCAGGTCCGGGATTTGCATGTCGGTCACGACAAGAGAAGATGCCGGACTGCTCTCCGACGCTCATCGGCGAGCGCGATTTCACCGATCATTACATAAAAATCGTTTGTGTCTTCCCTTAGTTGCGAAGGCATCAAAGCACCACATTGCATCTAAGAATACTTTGGCGCTGCGAGGTATAATGCTCACGACCGGATGAGGGGAGGTCGATCCTCTTGCGCGCAGCAAACCTGGCCCTTCAGCGCGCCGGATGAGGTGCGCCTTCGCCGATGTCCTCAAGCATCAGGCGCATTCGGGATCAGC
>JAQGKC010000425.1 GCA_028290305.1 Bradyrhizobium sp. | reverse complement strand
TCGTTGATGACTTCGGTCGGCCGCGCGTCGGGACGGTCGACTTTGTTGATGACGACGATTGGTTTCAGCCCGACCTTCAGCGCCTTCGACACCACGAATTTGGTTTGCGGCAGCGGGCCTTCGGCGGCATCCACCAGCACCAGCGCGCCGTCCACCATGTTGAGGATACGCTCGACCTCGCCGCCGAAATCGGCGTGGCCCGGCGTATCGACGATGTTGATGCGGGTGTCTTTCCACTGCACCGACGCTGCCTTGGCGAGAATGGTGATGCCGCGCTCGCGCTCCAGATCGTTGGAATCCATCGCGCGCTCAACCACGCGCTGGTTGTCGCGATAGGTGCCGGATTGCTGCAGCAGGCGATCGACCAGCGTAGTCTTGCCGTGGTCGACGTGGGCGATGATGGCGACGTTGCGAAGGTTCATAGCTCTTCTTCTGGATCAGACAATGGCTGGAGCGCGATCTCACCGGAAAACCGGGACCCACTTTTCCGGATCGCACTCAAAAACCTGGAATTCGAAGGGCGCATGCCGCCCAAAAAGGAAGCCCGGCCAAAAGGACCGGGCACACTCTGCTCGTTGCGGCGCAATATAGTCAGAAATCGCCGGAAAACAATGCGTTGTTTGCGATTTGGTTAGCTGAATTTTGGGTCAAACCAAGGCCGGTCTCAACGGCTATGGCTCCCTTCAGCGGGATACACCCCGCGCAGCACTTCCTCGAAGTGGTTTTTGACGGATTCATTACAGAGGCAGGCCCGTACCCGCAGGGCATCGAGGTTGCGCACCAGGATCGATCCGCGGCGGGTCTCCAGAACCCCTTCGGCCTTGAATGTCTGAATCACGCGGCTGGTATAGCTGCGGCCGACCCCGAGCAGGGTCGCCAACTGCTCATGCGTGAGCGGGACGACATTGTCGCCATCGGTGCGTTCCATCGCCGAGATGATCCATTTCGCCGTGCGTTGCTCGATTGAATGGATCGCGTTGCAGGCCGTCGACTGAAATGTCTGCGCCAGCATGCAGTCCGCATAACGCGCAAACAGATTATGCAGCGTGGCCGATTTTATTTTCGCCGCATTCAGCTTTCCCACAGGTAGGCGCGCGAACGGCCCGCCGAACTTGACCATGATGCGGGTGTAGGCCGGGAGATATCCCTCGCTGACAATGCCACCGACGGCGCCTTCGCGGCCGACCAGGATGGTTTCGACATCGCGGCCGTCCTCATTGGGCACCACGTAGGTCGCCAGGCTCGGCCCACAGGGAAAGTGGACGACCTCGACGTCGTCGCCGGGATTATAGAGCAGTTCGCCGGCCTTGGCCTCCTCATGCGCGAAATGCGGCGCGATCAGGCCAAAATCGGCGGTGCTGAGTCTTCGCAACAGATTGTTGAACGGCCGTTCGCTGCCATCAGACGTCTGTCGGTGCTGTGCAGGCATTCTACGGTTCCTTGTGTCCCAGCGGCGACAGTAACCGACCTTATTCGATTTCTGTGTTCACAAGTGAACAGACTTCGGAAACGTAATATGGTGGTTTCAACCCGGGAACCGGCCGGGGCGCCTTCACAGGGCTTTGGTGGTGGGCCGCCCCGCCGGGTTTGACCGGACATTCGATCAAATCTTAACCCTTACTTGACCCTGACCTGGCGCGATCATGGAACCCGCCTCTCCTGAGGGCATGCCCAACGACGTGTTGATTGTCGAGGATGATCCAATCATCGCGCTCGATTTCGAGGATACGATTCTTGGTTTCGGGGTGAAGACCCTCCGGACCGCGGGCACCGTAGCTAAGGCGCTCGAAATGATCGCCGAACGCGTCCCGGATTTTGCCCTGCTCGATGTCGGACTGATCCGTGAAACGAGCTTCGCAATCGCCGAGCGGCTGGATGCCCTGGGGATTCCGTTTGCCTTCGTGACTGGTTACGGCGCCGGCGGCACGTTTCCGGCGGCGTTCGCGGGCAAGCCGGCGCTCCCCAAACCCTGTTCGGCCGACGCGCTGCAAGCCGTGCTGAAACGCCGATCCGACGACAGCGCCACGGTCTGACAGAATGCGCGTCCGCCAGCCTCGCGTGACCGCGCAAAATGCTGGGCGCCCGTTATCCCAGTTTCGGATCGAGCGTTGTCGACCACAGCGCCACGTCGGCGCGATCCCGCAATGTCACCGTCATTTGTCCCGACGCACCGTCGATCTTGACGTGACCGAAGAACTGCATTCCGTCCGACGGCGGCAGGTTCTGCTTGTCCGGGCTTGGCGCTTTAACGAATTTCACCTCGGGGCCGAAGGTATTGTCGAGTTCGTTGGGGCCGAACGTTCCTGCGTGGAACGGCCCGGAGACGAATTCCCAGAACGGCTCGAAATCCTGAAATTGCGCCTTGTCGGGGTTGTAGTAATGCGCGGCGGTGTAATGCACGTCCGCCGTCAGCCACACGGTATTGGTGACGCCTGATGTCTTGATGAAGCGCAGGATGTCGGCGATTTCGAGTTCACGGCCGCGCGGCGGGCCGTCGCCTTGCGCAAACGCTTCCGAGCCTCTCCTGTTCGCGGCGTCGTCATAAACGATGAGGCTGAGCGGCATGTCGGACTCGATCACCTTCCAGGTGGCGCGCGAGTTGAGTAGAGCGCGCTTCAGCCACGCAAGCTGGTCGGCGCCGAGGAAATAGCTGTCGGGACCGTAGGCGGTCTGCAGGTTCGGGCCGTTGCCGCCGCGATAGCTGCGCTCATCGAGCATGAACACATCGAGATGCGGACCGTAATTGAGGGTGCGGTAGACCCGGCCCGGCTCGACGATGCTTTCGCGCATCGGATACATCTCGTGGAACGCACGCGAGGCGCGCGCCGCAAGCAATGTGATGTCGCGCTCTTTGTAAGTCGCGGGAAGCTGTTTCGAGATCGACCAGTTGTTGGTGACCTCGTGGTCGTCCCACTGCACGAAAATCGGCACCTCGGCGTTGAAGGCGCGTACATTCTCGTCGAGAAAATTGTATTTATGCGCCGCGCGATATTCGTCGAGGGTTTCGGCGACCTTGGCTTTTTCCGGGATCGTGAAGTTCTTCCAGACCTTGCCGTCGGGCAATTTCACCTCGGCGGAAATGGTGCCGTCGGCATAGATGGTATCGCCGGAATGAAGCAGGAAATCCGGTCTGTGCTTGCGCATGGCGGCGAACGTGACCATGCCGCCATCGTCGGGATTGATGCCCCAGCCTTGTCCCGCGACATCGCCGCCCCAGACGAAACTGACGTCGCGCCGATCGGCCGGCGCGGTGCGGAAGCGGCCAACCACGGGCTCGCTGGAAATGTCGGGATGTGACAGGTCGCGGAACCGGACGCGATAAAAAATGTCCTGGCTGGCGGGGAGATTTTCCAACAGCATCTTCGCGGTGAAATCGCTCTCGGGTAGCGCTGCGATCGGCGGCAGGACCCTCGCATTGCTAAACGATTCGGTGGTGGCAACCTCGACCATCATTTGCGATGGCCGGTCGGCGCGCGACCAGACCACGCCGCCATCGGCACCGACATCACCGGATTGCACGCCGAGGGTGATTTGCGGCCGGTCGGCCGCGCGGCTGAGATAGGGCATCGCAATGGTGCCGAGCGCGCCGGCACCTGTCGCCGCGGCGGTGGAAAGAAAACGCCGTCGGGAAAGTTCACGGGAAAACCGGCGAGGAATTTTAATCGTCATGCGAGCCTCCTTGATCGGCCAACAGCATGCGCTGAAGCCCTGACAGACCTAGAAAGATTGTATGACGGCTCGATAACAGGGATGATTGTTCAAAGAGTTCCGGCTGCCCGGAGCGGCGTGCCTGGTCTTTGCAGGCTTTGCGGCGTGCTCATCAGCAACGCCTTGCGGTCGGCCACGGCGTTGTGGAACTGCTCCAGCGCGATATTGAAAGCGGTCAATGCTCCCTGCTCGATCGCGCCATGCTCGAAGCAGAGCAGCGTGTCGCGCAGGATATCGTCCGCCTCGGACTGCATGCGGTCGAGTTCTTCGGTGGAATCGCTGCGGCGCGCGGCCGCGAGCATGTCCAGCAGCCGCTCGCGCAGCGAACTGTTGTTGTGGCGCTCGTCCTTTTTCAGATAGCCCGCGAACCAGGCGCCGGCGGAACCCATGGCCGACAGGCCCATCAGCCCCCACCAGATGTAATCGCTGTAGCGATCGAGGAAGGTCTTTTCCTCGCCATCGACATAGGCCGCCGCGCCGGGATGCACCGGAATCGCGGCATCCTTGTCGGTATCCGGCGTTTCTATTTTCGCAGCCAGCGGGAATTCCGA
>JAQGKC010000368.1 GCA_028290305.1 Bradyrhizobium sp. | reverse complement strand
CGGTCATTGGACAAAGATGCGCCGGTTTCTCGCCCGGTTCGGCGAACCGGTGTGATCAGTTCACGCACCATCCTGGGTGGACTTCATCACCACTACGCCCGTGTTTAAGTTTTCGGTACACACAGGGGTGGAGGCTGTCGGCTATCTTCAGCGCCTGGCGCAGTGATACTTCCGCGCCTCGGAACAACTCAAGTTCACGGCTTATCGCCTCTTCGGTAAGTCCATTGCCGTTTGCATCCTGTTCTTGAGCCGCGCCGATTTCGCTATCCAATGTGGCGCCGGCATAGCAGGGTGCGCAGATCAGCAACGATAACAGGGCTGCGAATAGTTGCTTCTTTGACATTGGCCCACTCATTTGGATCGACGAGGAACGGTTAGTTGAAGAGGAACGCTGGCCGGCAGGATGATGCCGTTCTAGCCATGAGCCATCGACCGACACAAACCGCTTCGCGGAATTTCTAATCGTTGGCGCTGCGGGGACCTGGCCACGGGCTACAGTTATGGGCGCCGGCGCCACCAACATCGCTCACACACACAGATGAAAGACATGATCATGTTCGAAGTACTCCGGGTTGCCGCAAAACGATCATTTCTGGGTCATTGACCACACGACTGTTGTCCGATGAGGTCGTTAAATGTTTCGATTTCGGCGTCGATGATCCTTAGAGGACGTTCGCGGCTAACACTATTCCGGCTTGACGGGCCGTTACTGCCTCGACGAATTGGGAGATGACGACGCGGCATTTCTCATCAACAGACGAATGGCTCACGCTGTTCTGCGACGCCCGCGCACGCCGAATATGGAAAGCGCCCAGCGTTGAATCTTGATCGCACTCTGACGCACCAAGTGCGGCTGTACCTGACATCGACAGGAGAAGAAGCGAAGGCCACTCCTGCATTGGAAGCGATATTGGAAGGAAAAGCGAACCTCACGTTGTCACCGGGTCTTTGCACTTTATCACCACCACCAGGCAGGAGATGATCCGAAGGAAAAGGCACTGAGCCGCGCACCGCGCGCGCCGCCCCCGTTCCAAGCGGTGAAGTTACATCAGTTCCTTCCAATACTCGCTCACATCATATCTCCTCACCTCCTCCACGCAGGTCGTTTCCACGCCTTGCCGCGGAATTAGCCGATTATAGAAGTCGGGAATGTCTTCGCGTTGGTAGAGAATGCCGCAGGCGATGCGATCCTGAACCTGCGTAGCGAGCGCCTTCGCCTGCTGCAGATTGCTTGAGTCGTGCCCATCGGCATTTGCATCGAAGTACCTGTCCAACAGATATTCGTGCGTCGTGAAGTGATTGTACGTCGGACACGCCTGGAGCATCTCGACAAAGGCAAACCCGCGGTGCTGAATGGCGGCCTTGAGAATGCGAGTCATTAGTTTAATGTCACCGCTAAAGCCCCGAGCAACGAAGGTGGGGTTGAGCGAGAATATCAGGTCCATGCTCGCCAACGTGTGCTCGGGGATTCCGTTGGGGCTTGTGTTCATTGGTTGGCCCTGCCACGTGAGCGAACTCGCCTGCCCGGTCGTTAGCCCGTAGTTTGTATTGTTGTGAAGGACGAACGTGATGGGATAATTGCTCCTCACGCCATGGACCAAATGCCCGATACCCTCCGAGAAAGTCGCCCCGTCCCCGCCGAAGGCGATGACTGGAACCTTCATATTTGCAAGCTTCGCGCCCGCTGCAAACGGGATGACGCGACCATGGAGCCCGTGGAAGCGGTATCCCTCAATTTTGTCCGATCCGTTGCCGTGACAACCGACATCGTAGCAAAGGCAAACCTGCCACGGATGCAAATTCAGTTCCACCAGCGCATACTTCACGGCCGTCCAAATGCCATAGTTGCCGCAGCCGTCGCACCAGATGCATTTGGTTTCAGAATAGTAGTCGGAAAGAGCGGGCCGGCGGGTCTGCAGAGCGATATTCATGAAGAGCTACCTGCAAGTTCAATGTTATGAGAATTCTCCTGGCTTTCCGAGGTGCCGGCACATTTCTGCAACACCGACGAAAGGAGTTCATCGTAGAAGAATGGTCGGCCGTCGTACTTCAGAATTTTATCTGAGACGTCCAACCCGCACTCCATCCTGATGAGCATGCCCAACTGCACCTTATAGTTCTGCTCCACCAGGACAACGCGTTTCGACCGCTTTGCCAATCTCTGAAGCTCCTCGGTGCGGAGCGGCCAGAGATACGTGTAGTGCAAATACGCGATCTTCCGCCCACGCATTTCATCGCTGCCCATGACGTCTCGAAATGCGTCGCCGGTGCTTCCCCAGCCGATCGCGAGCAAGTCGATTTCCTCGTCTGCATCCATCCAGTCGGTCGTCTTTACGCTACGACCGCCGACACTCAAATGAGGTGCAGGAAGCCTCGCTCTTAATCCGTCGAACTTCCGCAATCGTTTTTCCATTTGAGCCTTGGTATTGAGGGAGGACTCATCCACGGCACCCATGGAGTTGTGTTCATCGGCCTGGGCGCAATAGGTCGCCGCTTCGCTGCCGGGAAGCCATCGAAATGAAACACCGCCCTTGGCGTGCACGTTAAATCGATCGGAAGATTTCAGGGCTTTCAGCCCCTCGGAATCGACGACGAGCCTGCCACGATCAATTTCGGCCTTTTCCAGATCATAAGGGTGTTGCGTGTAGAGCGCCTCGGCGATCTGCTTGTCGGTGAGGACAACGACACTGATTTGATATTGCTCTGCCAGATTGAATGCGACCGGCATCAAATCGAAGGCATCCTGGCTGTTGCTGACTGAGATTACGCAGCGCGTGAATTCGCCGGCAGAGCAACTCGCAGCCTGTAAGAGACCGCCTTGAGCCGTCCAGGTCGGCAAGCCCGTTGCCGGACCGGGGCGTTGCGCCAGCACAAACACCGTCGGGTTCTCGATCATGGCATTCAGAGACAGTGTCTCGCTCATAAGATCAAATCCGACACCGGAGGTGGCGGTGAGCGCGCGGGTTCCCATGTACATCGCCCCGCTCACGATCTGCGCGGCGGTGATTTCGTCTTCGGCCTGCTTAACCACCATGTGAGTCATGTTTTCGAGCTCGGCAATGAATGACAGCAGTGGGCTGGAGGGCGTCATCGGGTAGCCGGCATAGAGCCGCACCCCCGCATGAACCGCGCCGAGTCCCATCGCCTGACTGCCTGTAATCAAAAGGTGGCCGGCGAAACCCTTGTCAGGCGGCGGCAACGCGACGTCGATCTTCCCCTGCTCCGGATCGACAAAGGAATATCCCTCGTCGATACATCGCATGTTGAGTTCGAGCAG
Organism: Bradyrhizobium sp.; assembly: GCA_028290305.1. Next base: position 439 of record JAQGKC010000368.1, on the reverse strand, counting down.
GGCTTTCTTCTTCGCAAACGTGTCTCCGACGAGAGATTTGAGGGCGTCGATATCCTGGTCCAGCATGGACCAGACAAAGGAGGTCAGCAGCACGTTCGACAGAATTGCCCGCGCGCCGAGGCGATTGAGCATGTCATCGACCGGGAAATAGATGACGCGAAGACTTCGCTCCGCGATCAGTTTTCGATGGTGCTCCGGAAACTGCCAGCCGGGCGTCACGTGCAGCACGATACCTCCCTGTTTCAGTTCCTCCATGTTCAGCTCGAGTCCGTGATGGTTGAGCGCGACAAGCACATTCACCTTGGTTTCGGTGCTGCAAATGCGTTCATTCGAGACGTCCAGTTGATAGCTCGCGTGCCCGCCCTTTATGAGAGAGGGATAATCGCGGTAGCCGAACACGCAGTAGCCGGATCTTTTGAGACCCTTGGCGATAATTGCG
>JAQGKC010000367.1 GCA_028290305.1 Bradyrhizobium sp. | reverse complement strand
CGGGCCTTGCTACCGAACCAGCTCCTTCATCGCGCCTTCGAGACCTTCGATGGTGATCGGGAACATGCGCTCCGAAAACAGCCGGCGGATGATGGTGGTCGATTCCGAATAATCCCAGTGCTTCTGCGCCACCGGATTGAGCCACACCGCATGCGGATAGGTGCGCGTGATGCGCTCGAGCCAGACCGATCCCGCCTCTTCATTGACATGCTCGACCGAGCCCCCGGGAACCATGACTTCGTAAGGCGACATCGAGGCGTCGCCGACGAACACCACCTTGTAGTCGTGCGGATATTTATGCAGCACGTCCCAGGTTGGCGTGCGATCGGTGAAGCGGCGGCGGTTCTGCTTCCAGACGCCTTCATAGAGGCAGTTGTGGAAGTAGAAATATTCCATGTGCTTGAATTCGGTCTTCGCCGCCGAGAACAGCTCCTCGACCTGTTCGATGTGCGAATCCATCGAGCCGCCGATATCGAAGAACACCAGCACCTTGACCGCGTTGCGCCGCTCGGGACGCATATGCACGTCGAGATAACCGTGATTGGCGGTCTCCTTGATCGTGGTATCGAGGTCGAGTTCGTCGGGGGCGCCGGTGCGGGCGAATTTGCGTAAGCGCCGCAGCGCGATCTTGATATTACGGATACCGAGTTCGACATTGCCGTCGAGATCCTTGAACTCGCGGCGATCCCACACTTTCACCGCGCGAAAATTGCGGTTCTTCTCCTGGCCGATGCGGATGCCTTCGGGGTTATAACCCTCCGCGCCGAACGGCGAGGTACCGGCGGTGCCGATCCACTTGTTGCCGCCCTGATGCCGGCCCTTCTGTTCCTTCAAGCGCTGGCGGAGCGTCTCCATGAGCTTGTCCCAGCCCATCGCCTCGATCTGCTTCTTCTCTTCCTCGGTGAGGTATTTTTCCGCGAGCTTCTTCAGCCATTCGGCGGGAATGTCCGCTGTCTCCATGGCGTCGAGCAGGCTCTCCAGCCCCTTGAACACGGTGCCGAACACGCGATCGAACTTGTCGAGATTGCGCTCGTCCTTCACCAGCGCGGCGCGCGACAAATAGTAGAAATTCTCGACCGTCTGCTCGGCGAGGTCGGCGTTGAGCGCCTCCATCAGCGTCAAATATTCGCGCAGGCTCACCGGGACCTGGGCGTCGCGCAGCGATGTGAAGAATTGCAAAAACATGGACTACAGATTGCCCGTCGAACCCCGAACGTCAAGGGCCTCGGCGCGGCCGTGAGGCCTAGACCTGCCGGGTTTTTCAACTAGAATTGAGCCAACAGGCTTTTCAACGGGGCATTATCAATGGGTATTTTAGCGGCACTCGTGATCGGCGCGATCGCCGGCTGGCTCGCCGGCCTGATCGTGCGCGGCGCCGGTTTCGGGCTGATCGGAAACATCGTGATCGGCATCATCGGCGCGCTGGTCGCAAGCTGGCTATTGCCGCAACTGGGCGTCAGCCTCGGCGGCAGCGCGGTGCGCGATATCGTCAATGCCACCATCGGCGCGGTCATCGTTCTCGTCATCCTCTCGCTGGTCAGACGCGCCTGACAAACACCTTCAACCCCGCGAGGACCGCCGATCGGGCGGTCTTTTCCTGCTCATGTCAAAGCGCGCCTCCGCGCTCAAGAACAAACAACAAGGCAAATGCTCGATGAAATTTACCGGCACCAAGAACTATGTCGCCACCGATGACCTCAAGGTCGCCGTCAATGCCTCGATCGTGCTCGAGCGTCCGTTGCTGATCAAGGGCGAGCCCGGTACCGGCAAGACGGTGCTGGCCGAGGAAGTCGCCAAGGCGATCGGGGCGCCGCTTCTGACCTGGCATATCAAGTCCACCACCAAGGCGCAGCAGGGGCTTTACGAATACGACGCAGTATCGCGGCTGCGCGACAGCCAGCTCGGCGACGCCAGGGTTTCCGATATCTCGAATTACATCAGGCGCGGCAAATTGTGGGACGCTTTCACCCATGAGAAACGCCCGGTGCTGCTGATCGACGAAATCGACAAGGCCGACATCGAATTTCCCAACGATCTTCTGCTCGAACTCGATCGCATGGAATTCTTCGTCTATGAGACCGGCGAGAACATCAAGGCGAAGCTGCGCCCGATCGTGATGATCACGTCGAACAACGAGAAGGAGTTGCCGGACGCCTTCCTGCGCCGCTGCTTCTTCCACTACATCAAGTTTCCCGACATCGACACCATGAACCAGATCGTCGACGTGCATTTTCCCGGCATCAAGAAACGCCTGGTGGAAGAAGCGCTGCGGATATTCTTCGAGGTACGCGAAGTGCCGGGCCTGAAGAAGAAGCCCTCGACGTCGGAGCTTTTGGACTGGCTGAAGCTGTTGCTCAACGAGGACATGACGCCGGAAATGCTCAGGGAGCGCGATCCGCGCAAACTGATTCCGCCCCTGCATGGCGCGCTCTTGAAGAACGAGCAGGATGTGCATCTGTTTGAGCGGCTGGCGTTCCTCAGCCGCAGAGAAGTATAACCGTAGCTGAAAGCGCCGGAGGTTCGCCGGCGCTTTGGTCAGCGTACGAACCTAAATAGAAAAAGATCAGGGAAGATGAACGTCCAGAGACAAATCCGCGCCGAGTCGCCCGGCTTGACCGAACATTTCGACGTCCTGATCGCTGGCGCCGGCATCTCGGGCGTTGGCGCCGCCTATCACCTGACCCAGCAATGTCCGGGGACAAGTTTTGTCGTCCTCGAAACGCAGGCCGGCTTTGGCGGCACGTGGCGCACGCACCGCTATCCCGGCATCCGTTCCGACAGCGACCTGCATACCTTCGGCTATCGCTTCAAGCCGTGGACCAGTGCGCCGATCGCGACCGCAGCCGAGATCCTTAGCTATATGGGCGAGGTGATCGAGGAAAACGGACTCGACGCCCACATCCGCTATCAGCACAGAATTTCCTCGGCGCGGTGGTCGAGCGAGGAAAATCTCTGGACCATCGAGGCGGTCAGAACGGACACCGGCGAAGCATTGCGGTTCACAGCGAATTTCTTCTGGATGTGCCAGGGTTACTACCGGCACTCGGAGGGCTATACGCCGGAGTGGAAGGCCATGAAGACCTTCAAGGGCCGCATCGTTCATCCCCAAAAATGGCCCGACGATCTCGACTACAAGGACAGACGCGTCATCGTCATCGGCTCCGGCGCCACCGCGGCGACGCTGATTCCGGCCATCGCCAAGGAGTCGGAACATGTAACGATGCTGCAGCGCTCGCCGACCTATTTCAGGACCGGCCGCAATGCCATCGAGATCGCCGAAACATTGCGCGCGCTGCAGGTCGACGAGACCTGGATTCATGAAATCACGCGCCGGAAAATCCTCTACGATCAGGACGCCTTTACCCGCAAGACCTTCGAAGAGCCGGAAGCCGCAAAGAAGGATCTGCTGTCGGCGGTCGAAGCCTATCTCGGACCCGACTACGACATTGCGACCCACTTCACGCCGAAATACCGGCCGTGGCGGCAGCGCATCGCCTTCATTCCGGACGGCGATCTGTTCCAGGGCATCAAGTCCGGCAAGGCTTCGGTCGTCACTGACGAAATCGAGCGCTTTACCGAGACCGGCATTCTCCTGAAATCCGGCAAGACTCTCGACGCCGACATCATCATCACCGCGACCGGCTTTAATTTGAGCGCAAACGGCGACATCGACTTCGAGATCGACGGCAAGCCGCTCAATTTCGCCGACACCGTGACCTATCGCGGCATGATGTTCACCGGCGTGCCCAATCTGGTCTGGGTGTTCGGATATTTCCGGGCGAGTTGGACGCTGCGGGTCGATCTGGTTGCCGACTTCGTGTGCCGCTTGCTCAATCACATGAAGGAAATCGGCGCACGCAAGGTGTCGCCAGCGCTACGTCCGGAAGACCACAACATGCCGCTATTGCCGTGGATCGACGCGGAAAATTTCAATCCCGGCTACATGATGCGCGGCATGCATCTGCTGCCGAAGCGCGGCGACAAGCCGGAATGGCAGCACAACCAGGATTACTGGGCCGAAAAGGACGAGTTTCCGGCCATCGACCTCGGCGATAGCGCATTCATCTACGAATAGACGTTTTTCTACGAATAGACACGGTCGGAAATTCAGCCAGTCACGTGCGACGCCGTGTCAGCGATCCATCCAAAGCGAAGCAACCATTGATGTCACTGCAAGCACGATGATAACGGCACCATAGAGATAAGCGGCGGTGGAGAGCCCGATCAGCGGGACCGAAAGCCCGGCGGCCACCGCCGGCAGGCTGAACGCCAGATAGCACTGCACATAAAACGCGGAGAGCAATCCGGCGCGCTGATTGGGCTCGGCGGTAGGCAGCAACGCGCGAAAGGCTCCGGAAAAGGTTGAGCCGAAGCCGGCGCCGGCGATCATGGTTCCGACCAACAAGGCCACGACCTGTTGCTGCTGGATTCCGGCCATGGAGACCGCGACCCCCAACGACAATGTGCTGGTGCCCGTCAGAATCAACCGCCGCGCGGGCCAGTTTCTGAAGGCCGCGACCGCGATCGCCGCCGTGACCATCAGTGCCGACACCACGACGCCGCCGATCCAGGGCGAGACGACACGCATCGTTGTCGCCACCACGCTTGGCATCAGCGACAGGTAAAGGCCGCCGAGCGACCAGGTCGCGATGTTGGCCGGCGTGAGCCTGATGAGGAGCGCCATCGACTGTCGCGGCACGCTGATATGCGGCCACAGCGAGGCCCAGGCGCCACTCTTTCGCCGCGTGCTCTCGGGCATCACCCAGAGCAGCACTATCATCAGAACGGTCAGGCCGAGTAAAACCTCGTAGACCCGATGCAGCGGGTCCGGAGCGAAAGTGATCAATGCCGCCGTTCCGAGTGAACCGGCCGTCATACCCAGAAAGGCGGTGACGCTGTTGAGCAACGGGCCGCGCGCGCGGTTGGTATCGAGGATCGCTGCGCCCAATGCGGTGGTGCCGGTGCCGACGCAAAGTCCCTGGACGGCACGCGCCAAGATCAATTGCCCGACGTCCCGGGCTTCCGCGAACAGGATCATTGCCGCGGCGTTCAGCAGCAGCGCCGCCAAGATCACCGGCCGGCGGCCCACATAATCGGATAATCCGCCGACCGTCAGTAGCCCCGCGAGCAGGCTCGCGACGTAGACCGCAAACACGATCGTGATCCAGAATGGCGTGAGGTGCATGGACTCCTGATAAAGACGATACAGCGGCGTCGCCGCGCTGCTGCTGGCTGCGATCAGCATCGCTCCTGCAAAACTGAACAGCGTCATGGCGCCCGGAGGCAAAGCGCGGCTTTGGGAGGTCGCAGGAAGCATCGCGGCCTGGGCATCGCACGGCGGGCTGGCGGGACAGGCTTGCATGTGAGGCTCCTAAAGCTAATATGCAGCGTTAGTGTTATAGGACGGGGAGAGCCTTAAAGCAACTTATTTGCGTTAAGCGGAACCTTCGCGTGGACATGGCAAGGTTGCACGGAGCAAAAGCGTGGTCGTCAAAGAACGCATTCGCGTCGGGGGGCGCAGCGCCCGAATTCAGAGCGCTGTGCATGAGGCGGTGCGACATCTCAGCGCCAAAACCCATCGCGATGAACTGACGGTGCCGCAGATTGCCGCCGAGGCCGGAGTGACACCGTCGACGATCTACCGACGGTGGGGCGATCTCGCAGCGCTGCTTGCGGATGTCGCGGTGGAGCGGTTGAGGCCGATTTCGGATCCCGAAGACACCGGCGCCGTGGCGTCAGATCTGCGGGTGTTCATCGAACAATTCATGGAAGAAATGTCATCCCCCGTCGGCCGAAGCTTAATCAGGGAGGTGTTTTCGCCCTCGGTGCAAACCTATTCGGTGCAATGCGGGGGCTTTACCCACGAACACCTGGCAACCATCGTCGCGCGGGCAAAAGCGCGGGGCGAAACGCCGTTCGATATCGATGACGTGATCGACCACGTCGTCGCACCGATCATCTATCACATCCTGTACGGCGATCGAGAGCTAACGCTGGACTACTGCCATTCCCTGTTGGATCGGCTTCAATCGCTGGCGCCGAAAGACTGAAGTAGTTCGGAGAGACATCAGACGCCCTCGAAGCGAGCGGCGAAATCATGCCAAATCCGTAACGCTAGAGGGATGCAGAAGCACAATATCACCGCCAGGACGACTGGCTTGCACCTACGGTGCATTTTTTGAAGACGAAAACCGCCTATCGCAAATCGGAGATTTGCAATTTGCCCTGAGCCGTGAAGCGCTGAACGCGTCGGGACGAAGAGCGTCCCGACTAAATTCGACACGCTTGCGGCGTGTCGAACAAAGGGCTCGGCAAGAAGCAAGCCGTTTAGAGGATCGCTTCGAGGCCCTTGCGACGGATCACGTTGAGCAGAACCAAGGCCGGCCCTGTAGGAGTTTTGTCGCCGCGTTCGAGTTGCGACACATAACCCGCAGTCACGTTCAAGTAACGGGCGAACACGGCTTGGCTGAGCTTGGCCTGTTCTCGGATCGCCTTGATATCTGAACCTGAGATCGTCACCGAGAGCGCCTTGGGAATGTCAGAAACACCGAAGTGACGCATAGTAATTTTGTCATGGGCAGCCTTTGTCATGAGGCCGCTTTTGTGCATGTCACGTGCGGTTTCCAGCAGCTCCTTGGTGAGCCGATTGGTCTTTGCCTTCTTTGTTTTCGTTGTCATTTTGTACCTCGATTAAAGTTCCATCTGCTAGGGCCTTTGCGATCCCCTCCTTGCTTGCGCTCAGAAACGTCGCGGCGATTTCACGTAGCGTTAACAACTCTCCGTTGCTGATGTTTTCTCGTTCGTTTTTGGCGAAGGCATAAAGGAAGACGGCTCGATCAGTGCCGAAACCGACCAACAAACGAAAGCCGCCTCTCCTCCCCTGCCCCGGGCCTTGCCACCCGTTGCTTGATGACTTGACCGCCAAGGTCCGCGTCGATCAGGCCTCGCATGGCGCGATAAACAGCATCCACAAGGCTGTCGTCGCTAATGCCGTTTTGGCGAGTAAACTTCGCAAGCGTCTTGGTTTTGAAAATACGCACTGCCTCTCCTAGTTCTATGAACTATAGTTCATATTGCTATATTTCAAGAGAAGACCGCGCAAGAATCGCGCGTTTTTAAGGAAAAAAGATTAAGGGGACGGAGCGAAGCGACGCGCGATTGCCGTGCCGCGTTAATTCCCTCGAGATCATGCGACTCCTCGAATTTGACTAAGGGAGATCGGCTTTCGCGCAATGGAAAAAAACACACTATCGCAACACGTTTCGACTGATCGAGCGCGCAAGAAATTACACTGGATTGGGGGCGCGCGACTATCGTCGTAGCAACGAAAAACATGCGGTGAGGGGACCGGTGAGCGTGATGCTACGCATATCCTTGTCCTTTCACCGCCATGTGCCTTACGATCTCAGATGTTGGTTGCACCGACAAAAGCGGCCGCCTCCGGCACGCTGCGGCCGCGGATCAGATCCGACGCCTTGTCGGCGATCATCATGGTCGAGGCATTGAGATTGGCCGAGATCATCCGCGGCATGATAGAGGCATCGATCACGCGCAAACCCTGAAGCCCGTGGACGCGTAGCTGATCGTCGACCACCGCCCATTTGGCGTCAGCCGGTCCCATGCGGCAGGTACATCCTGGATGGAACGTCGTGGTGCCGCGCTGCGTCGCCGCGGCGAGGAATTCATCGTCGGTCTGCACGTCAGGTCCGGGGAAATCCTCATACGCGTAATAGGGCGCGAGTGGCGCAGAGGCGAGCAGACGCCGCGCCAGCTTCATGCCGGCGACGACAGTGCGGCGATCGAGCTCTTCGGCCAGATAGTTGGTCTGGATGATCGGCGGATCGAACGGATTGGCCGAGCGGGCGTGGACATAGCCGCGGCTTTCAGGCCGCTGCTGCCAGGACGCGACCGTCATCCCGGGTCGGTCTTCGAGTTGTCCCTGCACGCCCTCCTTGTAACTTGCGGGCGTAAACGTCAGTTGCAGATCGGAGCTCTCGGTGGTCTCGCCGGAGTGCCAGAAGCAGTACACCATCGTCGGCGACAGCGAGAGCAGACCGCGCCGCGTCGTGGCCCATTTGATCGCCTCCATTGCGAGGCTGAGGCCGCGCCGGCGCTCGTTGATGGTTTTGATGTTCTTGACGCGGGCGACCGAACGTGGCGCGTAGTGGTCCTGCAATCCCTCGCCGACGCCTGATAACGCGTGGCGCACCTCGATGCCGAGCGAGGCCAGCAGCTCCGGCGATCCTATGCCCGACAATTGCAGGAGCTGCGGCGAGTTGTAGGTGCCGCCGGCGAGGATCACTTCCTTGCTGGCGCGCACTTCGACCAGTGTGCCGCCCTTCCCGCCCTTGACGTAGCGCACGCCGACCGCGCGCTTGCCTTCGAATATGATGTCGGTCGCATGCGCATGCGTCCGCACGTGGACATTCGGCCGTTTCATCGCGGGATGCAAAAACGCCGTCGCCGCGCTGACGCGCAGGCCATTTTTAATGGTGCGCTGGGCGTAGGACACGCCCTCCTGGATCGAGCCGTTGTAATCGGGGTTGCGCGGAATGCCGAGGCTTATTGCACCGGCCATGAACGCTTCGCAGAGCGGATCCTTCCAGTCCATGGTGGTGACGGTCAGATTGCCGTCGCGCCCGCGAAACGCGTCTTCGCCCTCGCCGATGCGCCGCTCCAGCCGCTTGAAATAGGGCAGCACATCCGGATAGCCCCAGCCGCGATTGCCGAGCTGGGCCCAGGTGTCGAAATCCTGGCGCTGGCCACGATTGTAGATGTGGCCATTGATCGAGGAGGAGCCGCCGAGCGTCTTGCCGCGCGGCGCGTAGATGCTGCGGCCGCCGGTCCAGGGGCCCGGCTCCTGCTGGTAAGCCCAGTTGATGCTCTTCATGTGAAAGGTCTTGATGAAGCCGGCCGGCAAATGGATGTAGGGATGCCAGTCGCTGGGTCCGGCTTCGAGCACGCAGATGCTGGTGCCGGCATCTTCGCTTAGCCGGTTGGTCAGCACGCTTCCGGCGGAGCCCGCGCCTACGATCACATAGTCGAATGTATCCATCATGTCCGTTCCGGCATCGGCCGCTTGCTACCGCGGCTTTTCATTCAATTGATAGGTCAGATGCGCCTTCACCGTCGGCCATTCGCTGGCGATGATGCTGTAGACCACGGTGTCGCGCAGCGTGCCGTTCGGCGCAATCATGTGACTGCGCAGGATACCGTCGAGCTTTGCCCCTAACCGCTCGATGCCGCGCCGGCTCTGATGATTGAAAAAATGCGTACGGAATTCGACTGCGATGCTATCGAGCTTTTCGAACGCATGGGTGAGCAACAGCAATTTGCACTGGGTGTTGACTCCGCTGCGCTGCACACGCTTGGCATACCAGGTCGAACCGATCTCGACGCGCCGGTTCGGCGCATCGACGTTCATATAGGTCGTCATGCCGGCGATTTTGCCGTCGGCATCGAAAACCGTCCATGGCAGCATCGCGCCCGACGCCTGCAGGCCGAGACGGCGGTCAATCTCCTTGCGCATATCTTCGGGCCGCGGAACAAAAGTGTACCAGAGCTTCCACAGTTCGCCGTCCGTCACCGCCTCGGTCAGCCCGTCGCATTGATCTTGCGACAAGGGCTCAAGCCGCGCGTGGGGGCCGCGCAAGGTGACAGGTTCAAGCCAGGCCATCGAATACCCCGTTCCCTGGATCGTCATTGCGAGGAGCGTCAGCGACGAAGCAATCCAGCCCTCGTGCTTCCAGCTTTCTGGATTGCTTCGCTTGCGTTCGCAATGACGAAATTGAGTATCCCTTTTCGCCAATCATCATTTGTTCAGAAAATTCAGCGGCAGGCCGGGCCGTGCCCAGTCCATCGCGATCAGTTCGCCCTTGCCGGACAGCGTGATGTAAGCGGTCTTCAGGTCAGGCCCGCCGAAGGCGATGTTGGTCGTGACGCGGTCGCCGGTCGGCACCTGCTCGACGACGGTGCCGTCAGGCGCGATCACCGAAATACAGCCGGATATCAGGGTCGCTACGCAGACATTGCCGGACGCTTCCACCGCGAGTGAGTCGAACATCTGATAGCCGCCGAGGCCCGCGATCGGCTTGCCGCGCTCGCCGCGATAGATCACATCGCGTGGTCTGACCTCGCCGGGCGCGGACAGATCGAACGCCCACAGCCGCGCCGTCGGCGTCTCCGCGACGTAGACCGTGTTCTCGTCCGGCGACAATCCGATGCCATTGGCGGGCAGCATGCCGAACACGCCTTCGACCACTTCCCTGGCCCCGGGCTTCATGTAGTAGAACGCGCCGACATCCATGTCGCGCGGGCGGCGCTTGCCGAGATCGGTGAACCAAAGCCCGCCGTGTCTGTCGAACACCAGATCGTTCGGCCCCTTCAGGGGATGCTCGCCGCATTTGTCGAACAAGGTTTCGACCTTGCCGGTCGTGAGGTCGACACGCTGGATCGAACCACCGATGTATTCGTGAGGCTCGGGCGCACCCGGCATCAGGGTGCCGCGTGACGGGACCCAGCCGAAGCCGCCGTTATTGCAGATATAGATTTTGCCGTCGGGCCCCATTGCCGCGCCATTGGGGCCGCCCGGAATTTCCGCGACCACCTGCTTGCGTCCGTCGGGCCACACTCGCGTCAGCCGCCGGCCGCGGATTTCGACCAGCACCACCGACCCGTCCGGCATCACCACCGGCCCTTCCGGGAATTCGAGACCGGTGGCGAGAACGCGAACATTGGGCATGAAACCCTCCCGGCTTTTCTTAGGCGCCGGCGGAGTTCAGGCTCAATCCCGCGCGCGCAACATTTTCGTTGCGCGAAGTTATGGCAAAGTCGCCATCGATTGCCAAGCAATGACCGGCGATGCCTCCGCAGGGCAGCCCCGCGTGCGGCCTATTCCCTGACCGGCACCCAAATCTCCAGACCGCCATTGCCGGTGAGTGGATCGAAGTTCTCGTCGTAACGTTCGAAGTTGGGTGCGTCGGCTGCTTTAAGGCCGGACGCCGGCAGCCAGTGATTCCAGATCGTGTTGACGGTGCGGCGAATGGTCGAAATGTGGTCACTGTGGGTAAAGACCGCATATTTCTGTTCGGGAATCCGAACGCGAGCGAATTCGCGCGGTAGGTCAGAGAAATCGGACACTTCGACGCCGGCGATATAATCGAAATTCCCTGCATCATCGCCGTTGCAGCAGACGCCGTAGGCGACCTGCCCGATCCGGTCGGGAATCTTCTGAACCTCCTGGTGAAAGCGCTGCCACTGACCGGGAATGGCGGCGCCGCTTTCGCAGGTATAGCGCTCGCCGATGCCGGCGATGAGAAGCGGCTTGCTGGTCTGGAAACGCGGCGCTTGAAGACTGTCGAGAACGGTTGAATCCATGACGATCGGCTCCTGAAGCTTGAGATTATCGAGATGTGCTGCAGCGCGGACCATTTCGGGCGTGACCCCGAAATGGTCGCGGAACGCACGGGTGAATGCTTCGTGGGAGCCGTAATCCGCGTTCAGCGCGAGGGTAAGGATATCGGGTGCGCCGTTCGCGAGAGCGCGCGCCGCTTCGCTGAGGCGCCGGGCACGCACGTAACGCATGACCGACAGCCCCGTCGCAGCGGCGAACGCCCGAACCATATGGAAGCGCGAGATTCCACCGATCGCCGAGATCTCATCGAGGGTCAACTCGTCAGCGAGATGGCTTTCGATAAACCAGAGCGCTTTCTGGGCAGGATTCATCAACAATGTCTCCGTCCGAAGCGCCCGCATCATGATCGTTTTCCGTGCGCTTCATTTGACAGTCCTTGCGCTCGTTCGCGTCTCGCGAAACCGGAACCCAGACGCCGAAGCTTCTTCCGCTCTGCGGAAAATACCAACGAAGGCGTCGCTGGCAACGTCCTTTCAATCGTGCATACTGCGCCTGCATTTAATCCGACGGCTCAAGAAGCTGCCCTACAAAAGACTGCCTGAGCCTCGGCCAGAACGTCAGGGAGGACGATGATGCACTATTGTGTCTTGAGCCATGCCAAATCCTTCGCACTTACGGGGCTTCTTGCCGTCGCGGTTGCGAGCGCTGCCAACGCGCAGAAAAAATACGATCCGGGCGCAACCGATACCGAGATCAAGATCGGCAATATCATGCCCTATTCGGGGCCGGCATCGGCCTATGCCACGATCGGCAAGACCGAGGATGCCTATTTCAAGAAGATCAATGCCGAGGGCGGCATCAACGGACGCAAGATCAATTTCATCTCCTATGATGACGGTTACAGCCCGCCAAAGACCGTGGAGCAGGCACGCAAGCTGGTCGAAAACGACGAGGTGCTGCTGATTTTCAATCCGCTGGGAACGCCGGGCAACAGCGCGATTCAGAAATACATGAACGCCAAAAAGGTGCCGCAGATTTTCGTGTCGACGGGCGCCGCCAAATGGAACGACCCGAAAAATTTCCCGTGGACCATGGGATGGCAGCCGAGCTACCAGGTCGAGGCGCGCATCTATGCGAAGTACATTCTGCAGAATTATCCCGGCAAGACCATCGGCATCCTCTATCAAAACGACGACTTCGGAAAAGACTATGTGATCGGAATGCACGAGGGCCTCGGCGATCAGGCCGGCAAGCTGATCGTCGTCGAAAGCTCGTATGAAACAAGTTCGCCGACGGTGGACTCGCAGGTTGTGCAGATCAAGGGTGCGAATCCCGACATTTTCGTCAACATCGCGACGCCAAAATTCGCGGCGCAAGCGATCAAGAAAGTCGGCGAACTGGCCTGGCACCCGATCCAGTTCGTTACCAACGTATCGGCTTCGGTCGGCGGCGTGATGAAGCCGGCCGGCTACGAAAACGATCAGGGCGTCCTCAGTGCGGCCTATCTGAAGGACCCCAAGGATCCGCAATGGAAAGACGATCCCGCCATGAACGAGTGGCGGGCCTTCATGACCAAGTGGTATCCCGAAGGCGATCAGGAAGACGCAGCGACCACCTTTGGTTACGGCGTCGCGAAAGGATTGGAACAGGTGCTGCGGCAATGCGGTGACGACCTCACCCGCGAAAACGTCATGAAGCAGGCGGCCAATCTGAATTTCGAAATCGGCGTGTATCTGCCGGGCACCAGGATCAAAACCAGTCCGGCCGATTTTGCACCGCTCGAGCAGTTACAGATGATGCGCTTCGAGGGCGAGAGCTGGAAGTTGTTCGGTCCGATCATGTCGGGCGAAAAGAGCAGCTAAGGAATTTTCTTCACGCGATCCGGCGCATCCCATCATATCGGGGTGCGCCATCTCTTATGATCCGCCAGCGTTAGAGTATGATCCGGAAAAATGGGAACCGGTTTTCCCTCGCGACAAACGCGAAGCGTTTGCGCGGAGATCATGCTCAAACAAAGAGATGAGATCATGATCCGATTCAATCTAATCGGATCATGATCTCGTGGCCCGGCGAGGCCAAAAACTGCCAATACGGAAATGTTCATCACTTAGCTGGTGCCGTGCGGCGCTAGCGCTCGAACGGAGAGCACGATGCTGATCACGGACGTCAAGGCGCACCATATCCGTATTCCCTACGACGCTGGGGTGGCGAGTTTCAGGCAAGGCGCTTCGGCAATCGCGGCGCTTGATATCGTTATGGTCGAGGTCTCGACCGATGCCGGCATCACCGGCTGGGGCGATGCCTTTGCGTATGTCTGCCCGCGGACCACCTGCACCGCCATCGACGAGATGATTGCGCCACAGGCGCGAGGCCTTGCAGTTCCCGACGCTGCCGGTATTCCCGCGTTCACAGAGCAGATTCAGCGCAACCTGCATCTGTTCGGTCGCTATGGCATCACGATGTTTGCGATCTCCGGGCTTGATATTGCCTTGTGGGATCTTGCCGCAAAAGTGCAGGGCGTGCCGTTGCATCGATTGATCGGCGGCGCCAAACGCGCGAAAATTTCCGCCTATGCGAGCCTGCTGCGGATCGGCAAGCCAGAGCTGATTGCGGGCGAATGCCAGGCGGCCCTGCGACTGGGCTATCGCGCGATCAAGCTGCACGAGACCACAACGCCGGCGGTATTTGCGGCACGTGAGGCGATCGGCAGCGACGTCCCGCTCATGGTCGACATGAACTGCCCGATGGATGGCGCTACCGCGACCGCATTCGCGCACGCCTGTCATGTGGCTGCGCCGATGTTCCTTGAGGAGCCGGTCTGGCCGCCGGAGGATTTTGTCACGCTGGCGGAGGTGCGCGCAAAGGGCGGGCTCGATATTGCGGCGGGGGAGAACGCCTGCACGGTGCATCAATTCCACCAAATGATGACTGCGGGCGCCGTAAGCTTTGCTCAGCCCTCGGTGATCAAGGTCGGCGGCATTACCGAGTTCTTGAAGGTCGCCGCGTTAGCCGATCAACTGGGCGTCAGGCTTGTTCCGCATTCCCCGTATTTCGGACCCGGCTTCCTGGCGACGCTGCAGTTGATGTCGCTCCGGGACGATGGCTTCATCGAAGTCTTCTATATGAAGCGCGCTGCATGCCTTTGGCGCGGCCGCATCGATGTCGACGCCGATGGCAGCGTTGAAGTGCCGCAAGGGCCCGGGCTCGGCTACGAGCCGGACAAGGAGGTCATGGAGCGGTACCGTGTACCCTGACGCCCGATCCTCGTGTTGGCTGCATCCTTATTTCGCGCCATCTTTCGGCGGCGTGCTTTCTTTCGCCGCCGGCGCGTCGGCTTTCTTCTTCGGGTCCTCAACTATTTTCTTTTGAGCCGCCTGCAGATCGTCCACAGTCTTCTGCAAGCTGGCGACGGCGCTTTTTAAAATCTCGATCTGCCGGTTGGCGGCATCGAGCTTCTGCTGATGATCGGCGGCAAGCTTGCCGATGGTCTTTTGCAGGAAATCGACATTGCTCTGCAGGCAACTGGTCCGCCGCTCCATGGTCTTTTCGACCGTGCAGATTTCGATGCCGGGAACGTCCTGCGCGCGCGCATTAGCGGATAGCAACAGGCAGCGCACCAAAACCACCAACGCGAGAACGATCCGGCCGATCATCAAAATCCTCATTTCGCCGGCGCCGGTCACGGTCAATTTGTTGCGAGCGGGTGCGACACGTCGAAGATATCATACTGAAACCTCATTCGCGCGTTGAGGTTTTGTGATCAACACCCCAGTTAAGGGCGCGGGATCGGGCTCAAGGCGCGGAACGCAGGTAGGTGCGTGCGCGCCGCAACGGAGATCATGGGAATGGCAACGCGTGAACGACGTCTGGCCGAGTTCAATGGCAACGGCGAACCGCCACCGGATCAGCCAGTGCAGGTGCTTTGCGAGGACCATAGCGGCACGTATCAGCTGCCGTTCGCCTGCCGTTTTGTCGATGGCGAATGGCGCAATCACGAGTCCGGCGGCACCGTTGAAGCGACGGTGGTGGGCTGGCGCCTCAACCGCCCCTGATTCAACGAAATCTCAAACGCAATGCCTTCGGCGTCGCGACGCTGTGCCAAAATGCAACGTAATTTGAGGGGAATTTGAGGGCGTCTTAAGGACCGGAACGCGCACGGAACGAAACGCGCCCGAATCAGCGGACGCCTCCGGGTGCTGTTGCGTTCACGGCTAGATGTCGGCGGCCTTACTCCGCGCCGCACCATATCCAGCGCAGTTCTTCCCGACAGCGGCGCGCGCCAGGCTTCAAAGGTTAATGGCTGCGGCGGCCGCACGGGCCGCCGATGCCAGCTATTTCGAGGCTACTTCCAGGGCGTCACCGGCGGCACGTTGTCGGTGGCCGGCGGCATGTCGACGGTCTTGAAGTCCGCCGGGCTGACGATCTCGAGATATTCCATGTCCGGCGAGTAATCGTAGAGATAGTGCACGATCCCCGGCCGCTGATGCACGACGTCACCGGCCTGCACCAAGGTCGGCTTGTCTTCATACATGAAGCGCGCCCAGCCCTTGGTCATGATGACGATCTGAAAATCGCATTCGTGCTTGTGCCAGCCGGTGCCGTCTTCCGGCGGCATTTCGGGATTGGCCTTGACCAGATGACAGATCACCTGGCCGCCGGTTGCAGCCGCGATGCCGAGATCGCGATACAGGAAGAAGTCGCGCAGGCCGCCTCCGGTGAATTCGGTATCACCTGGTTTGACGTGGGAAAATTTGTTGACGACAGCGTGCTGATTCATCGAGGCCTCCACTGTTCTTGTTCGTGCAATCGCGGCAACGCCCAGGCGTCCAATTTTTTGGCAGCGCAGGATGCCGCGTTCACAGCTTCATGGTGCTATGCGAAAATCACGCCAGCTACGTTGCATAGCGGCGATTTCGACAATTGCCGCGGCGGAGGCGCCGAAGCTGCTGGCCGCAGACGGAAATTTGAGCTGCGCGATTCTCGACGCGCCATCGCCGGCCCTATGGCGCCGATCGCGTAACCGCAAAGGTTGGCACGAAGTTAAGCAAAGCGTGCCCGATGCTTAAGCCCTTCAAACAGGCAGCGCGGCGCCTGCGCTGCCTAATATTCAACCTCAAGTTCTTCGATATCCGCCGGCTCGGCCTTGGCGGCTTCGATCCATTGCTGCATTTCCGGCAGCGCCATGATCATGCTGGCGTAGGCCTTAAGCCTTGGCTCCAGCTTCACGTCATAGGTCACAAATCGGGTCACGACCGGCGCATACATGGCGTCCGCCATGGTGCGTTCTCCGAACAGGAACGGCCCGCCCGATGTGGCCAGACACTCGCGCCAGATGGTGCAGACCCGGTCGATATCGGCTTGCGCGCGCGACCAGATCTTGAAGTTGGGGAAGTGACCCTTCAGGTTGACTGGCAGCGAGGCGCGCAGGGTGGTGAAGCCCGAATGGATTTCACCGCAAATCGAGCGGCAATGCGCCCGCAATACGCGATCCGCCGGCAACAGGCCGGCATTCGGCATGACCTCGTTGAGATATTCCGCAATCGCCAGCGTATCCCATACGGTGGCGCCCTCGTGGCGCAGGCATGGCACCAGGATCGATGATGACAGCAACAGGATTTCGGCCCGTGCCGAGGCATCGTCAGGCGCGGTAACGATCTCGTCGAACTCCAGCCCCGAGAACTTGGTCAGCAGCCAGCCGCGCAGCGACCACGACGAATAATTCTTGCTGCTGATGGTCAGTGTCGCTTTCGCCATATGGCTTTTCCCTCACACCTGAAACGCACGCCAAGGCATCCAGGCGTTGCCGCCCCAAATGCCCATTGTTTATGCTTCGCGCAGTTTAAGCAGCAAGCGACGTGCCAGTTTGCGAGGCTGATTGACTCTGCTTTGGCTTCGATATTGCATGGCAGCAAGGGGCAGAGGCGAGTCCGGATGATGTCAATGATGTATCAGGCCTATCAGAACCACATGGACTTGACTGCGCCATGGCGGACCGGAGCCGCATCGGCGTTGAAATATCTCAACCTCGTTCCGCAGGGCGTTTCCGACAAGCTGTTCGGACGGCTCGCGGCCGCGCTGGAGCTGATCTCGCGAACCTCGCTGACCTATAGCCGCCCGGCCTACGGTATCGACAAGGTGCTGGTGGGCAATCAGGAGCTGGAGGTGACCGAGGAAGTCGTCTACGCGACGCCGTTCGGTTCGCTGCTGCATTTCAAGAAGGAAAATTCGCCGGAGCAGCCGCGCATGCTGCTGGTGGCGCCGATGTCCGGCCACTTCGCCACCCTGCTGCGCGGCACCGTGAAGACACTGCTGCAGGATCACGACGTCTACATCACCGATTGGCACAATCCCCGCGACATTCCGCTCGATCAAGGCAAATTCGGCCTCGACGAATACACCGAGCACCTGATCACGTTTCTCGACCAATTGGGTCCGCGCGCGCACATGGTGGCGATCTGTCAACCGTCGGTGTCGGCGCTCGCCGCCGCTGCGATCATGTCGGAGGACAATCACCCTGCCCGCCCCGCAACCCTGACGTTGATGGCAGGCCCGATCGACACGCGGATCCAGCCGACCAAGGTCAACGATTTCGCCAAGAGCAAGCCGCTCAAATGGTTCGAGGAGAACCTGATCAATTACGTGCCGTTTCAGTGCAAGGGCGCGTTCCGGCAGGTCTATCCCGGATTTATTCAGCTCACCGCTTTCGTGTCGATGAACCTCGAGCGTCACATCAAATCCCACGTCGATCTCGCCGATCATCTGGCGAAGGGCGAGAAGGAGAAAGCCCAGACCATCAAGACGTTCTACGACGAATATTTCGCGGTGATGGATCTGCCGGCGGAATTCTATATCGAAACCATCCGCGACGTGTTTCAGGAGCACCTGTTGCCCCTGGGCAAGCTGACCTATCGCGGCCGGCCGGTGAACCCGGCCTCGATCAAGCGAATGGGCCTGATGACGGTCGAGGGCGAGAAGGACGACATCTGCTCGATCGGCCAGACACTGGCTGCGCAGGACCTCTGCACCAGCGTACGCGCCTATCGCAAGGTGCATCACATGCAGGCCGGCGTCGGCCATTATGGCGTGTTCAGCGGCAAACGCTGGAACAACGAAATCTATCCGCTGCTGCGGGATTTCGTGCACGTCAATTCTTAGGCGCTTGCCGGTCACTGTAATCGCCGTCATGCCCGCCATCGATCCCGGATCGTCGTTGCGAGCGAAGCGAAGCAATCCAGGGGCGACGCGAAGTACCGCCCGATGACAGGCTCCGCGAAGCGATCCAAGGAGTGAGGCGAGGAGCTGGATTGCTTCGTCGCTGTCGCTCCTCGCAATGACGGCTCTCTGGTTCGGACACAGACTCGCATTCCCGCGGCGCGATGCGCCCGAGTTGTGCTCCGAAATCATTCGCCCAAGACAATAGAGGGCGCAGGGAAAGCCGGGTGCCCGCGCACCCGCAGCCCCGTGTGCAATGGTGGAGGTAGCACACGAGCGTCGTCACCACAGGTCCACCGGAAACACCCGGCCTTCCCTGCGCAATGGTTTTAACGGCTTATGCCGCGCTCTCCCCGGCGACGAATTCGTCTTGTCACCGTCGTTGACAGATTAAGGCGCATCTCAAGCCCGGTCGGGCCGACATCGCCTCCGCCAACTTGACACCAGCAACGGGTGCCAGGACCACACGGTTTTGCCGTCCGCGTCGGCGCCGTTCGTCCGCGCGCACTGCAAACGCTCACAGGCCCCATCAACAGGAAACCCGCCCTGCACCTTCAGTCGCGCGCCCAACGCCGCCGCGTCCACCGCATCCCGCCCCGCGTCCGTGACGATCGCGATACGCCCCTCGTGTGGGGCGAGACGGCGACGGACATGGAGGTGATTTGGCTTGGACGTGAAGCGAAATATTTTTGCGGAGAGGGCTGGACGGGGGCCAAATCAGCAGATGGCGCGAATTACCGTGACAGTGCTGGACTGCACCCCTGGAATGAGACACGGATAATTTCTGTGACAGTGCGGTTGCCATGATGTTTTATCGTGTTTTGTTTTGCGCGAATGCGGTTTCGAACTCAAGCGGCGATTGGTATCCGAGCGCGGAGTGCAGGCGGTCCTTGTTGTAGACCTCTGCGATAAAGTCGTTGATACGGCGGCGGGCGTCG
>JAQGKC010000366.1 GCA_028290305.1 Bradyrhizobium sp. | reverse complement strand
TGCGGCTTTGCCGATGCGGACACGCTGCGGCGCGCCTTTGCGCGGCATGTCGGCGTGACGCCTGCCGAATACCGCAAGCGGTTCGCGAGGATCGCCGCCTGATCGGCGACGGTCCGCCTTTGCGGGCATGTCCTCAACCTTGCCGCTAACTATATCCGTTCGAAATAGCATTCCTCAGTCGGCACTTCGCTTTTGTGCCACAACCGAACATCCGGTCACTGCATCGGCAACGACATTATCATGCCGCTTGAGCAGCGGGTGTATCAAGACTGACTACATCGATCCCATCGGCACTCCGCGAATTGGAAGCCGCAACAATCGCGTCGTTTTGACCATGCGGCGACCATTTCCGGTTTATCTCGACAAACGGACCTCTTGGCGATCAATTGTTGCGGTGCGAAGGCGCGACCGGGGGTTGATCGCGCTGAAGTTGTCCATTAAGCAAGGTTCCCGGGTGGGCTGGGCTGTTAATGGATCAATACGCAAAGCTGAGCGGGGAAGTGTGCGTGCCTGCATGGCGCGTGGCCCCGAGAGCTGAATCCTATCGCTCCGCGATTTACCTAATTTCCTTGGCTATTTTGGCTATCTACTTTTTGATCTGGCCAATCTGGCGGGCACAATTTCCGCTAGAGATCTGGCTCACAGAAGGATGGAACGCCTACCTGCAAGACGCAGCGGCGTCGGGAGGCCAGCTCTATCCGTCGGCGAACGATCTAATCGGAAATAATTACCCGCCGCTGTCGTTCTACACCATCGGCTTTCTTGGAAAGCTATTCGGTGACAGCCTTTATGTCGGACGCGCGCTCTCGATCGCCGGGCTATTGTGCGTCGCTGGCGAGATCTTCCTTTGCGCGCGTATTTTAACTGGTACCATCGTCGGGCCTGTGACCGGCGCGCTTTGGTACGTCGCAATCATGGCGCACAATTCGACGGCCTATGTCGGCGCGAACGATCCGCAGATCGCAGGTGAAGCCATCATGGGAGCCGCGCTGGTTCTCTTCCTGAAACGCGATGGAGCGGGTCGCTCGGTCGTTCCCGCGCTACTTTTGATGGTCGTCGGCGGCTTTTGGAAACACAACATGATCGCGATCCCGCTGACGGCGATCGCCTGGCTTTTATGGCGCGATCGATCGAGGGCGTGCGGGCCCGTGCTGATCAGCGCCGCGGCAACAGTGTCCGGGCTGCTGTTTTGCCGGTTGTGCTTTGGCCGGGCATTTTTCGAGGATCTGCTTGCGCCTCGCGCCTATGGATGGGGCGGCATACTGGCCAATGTCGGCCATCTGCAATGGTGCGTTCCGGCGCTTGTAATCTGGGCCGTCTGGGCTATCGGCAATCGCGGATCGACGGCCGCTCGATTTACCTTGCTCCATGTCGGGATCGGGCTTGCTGCCTGCATCCTGCAATGGTCCGGCGAAGGCGTCAGCGGCAACGCCGAGTTCGATCTCCTTCTGGCCCTCGGCATCGCTGTTGCCGTGACGTTCGCGCGCATGGAACGGTCATGGTTCGCGCGCCATGTCCGAGCCGACTATCTGCGCGATCTGATGGTGATTGCACTGATCATCAGGCTGATCGCCGCGGACCGGCAGGAAACGTTTCTCGTTTTTTCTAGCGCGGCATTTAGCTCGTACTTTTACGCTGGCGCGCGCGACGTCGCGAAAGAAGCATCCGAGGTCTCATCGATCCCCGGCGATGTGTTCTGCACCAACAAGCTTGTTTGCCGTCTTGCCGGAAAGCCCTTCGTTGCCGACGATTTCAAGCTGGAGGAAATGGTCTCAACAGGTCGCAGCACGCAGGATCAGATTGAGACCATGTTACGCGAGCGAGGAATCACTCGATTTAATAACGCCAGAATGACACGCGTTTCTCCAAACACATCCCTTTTTTAGGCCCCGCATAATCCTCATCACCGTGGCTCGGCAAATGCGCTGGTGGTCCCCGACATCACCGAAGGAGAAGGACCATGCCTGCGTGGATGTCAATCGGCCTCGCGATCGCCGCCGTCCTCGTAGGTGGCGGCGTCTTCATCGGTGTGGTGGAAACCTACCGATGGTGGAGGGCGCGTCACGAAATGGTGGTGAGCGCAGACAAGCTGAGCCGCCTGCGGTTTCTGCAGCGCGAAAATCACATCCGCCTGCGGGTGCAAAAAAACCTCCCGAAAAGGACGGCTTAAAACTGCGATTTGGGTGGGTGGACGACTTTACGCGGTTTGTGCGGATAGTTTTGCGTCGACAATCCAACCGGAAGAAAAACGAAATATCCTGATCGCTGGACTGGCGAGAAATTGCGCCAGAACAATCGCTACCGATATTCAGCGCATATCGAGCGCCATCGGCTAACCCGCCACAAACCGCCTGACACCTTCGGCATCGTCCGCGGCGCCCATCGCCTTGTAGACGTCCCGCGCGGCCGTCATGACGGCATGGCGTAGCGAGTTGTCCGTGAAGCTTACAGCGGCCCGGCGCTCGCTGGTTTTGCTCATGGTCGGCCCGTACACGACGATACCGCGCTTTTTGGTTCGGGCCAGCGCGCATCCGTAGAGCTGCTCGGATGACGCTTGCCCTTAGTATTTTGGCGGTTACTTTTTGTGCTGCAGTTGCTCTGAATATCACTGGTTGGAAGGCTAACCGTGACGGGACGTGGCACCCTCGTGGATATAAATGGAGGCGCATGGGTACCGACGGAAAGTGGCAGCACCGTGAGAAATCCAAGGAAGAGCGCGAGCGTGATATGCTCGAACAGCAATGGTGAGCATTCAATGCGCTTGAAGAACAGTCTTCCAAAGACCAGCGGCAGTCACGGCCTGCGCCTGAGTGAAGTGAATATTCCCCACGCGGCCTGAATTGATCGTATCCGTGTCAGCCCCAGCAAAGATAGTTATATTGTCGATCACTGCCGCGATGGCCGCCTAAATGGTTGCGCTCACTACGCCTCCTGCGTATGTGCTCTTTGCAACGTAAATATTGCAATTAATTCCGTTGCCGCGGAACGTGCTGACAACCTGCGCAAATGACGCCTGCCAGGCCGCCGAAGATGTTCCAGCGATGGCATCAGATTCACCATCCGCCAACAGGATTCCGTCTGGCACAATTCCGACTGATGCTAGGCGTTTTGCCATAACAACAATGTCTGATTTTCCGGCGCCCGATCCGAAGTACGCTATTGGAACGCCCCCAACGGACATCGGCGCCATTATGACGCGCGCGGCGTAACCCGCCGTGATGAGCTGATCTGCAATCCGGATCGGAACGCTTCCAAGCGGACCGTCACAACCGTACATCTGAAAATCATTAGCGGCCTGATACACGCCACCATTGGTGAAACTGAAATTCTGCACCAGAGAGTTTGTCGTGGTGACGGGGGTGGACTGCACCCCATAAGCGAGACACGACAATTTCTGTGACAGTGCGGTTGCCATGATGCGTTATCGTGTTTTGTTTTGCGCGAATGCGGTTTCGAACTCAAGCGGCGATTGGTATCCGAGCGCGGAGTGCAGGCGGTCCTTGTTGTAGACCTCTGCGATAAAGTCGTTGATACGGCGGCGGGCGTCG
>JAQGKC010000343.1 GCA_028290305.1 Bradyrhizobium sp. | reverse complement strand
CGCCTATCCCACAACTGCGCAAAGTGCTCGACAAGTTCCCGACCTATGATCGCACGACGATCAATGCCTGGGAGGATGTCGAATTCCGCCAGGCGGTCGAGAAGACTGGACGCAAGAAACTGATCTTGACCGCCCTGTGGACAGAAGCGTGCCTGACCTTTCCGGCCCTGGATGCGCTGGCAACCGGTTATGAGGTGTACGTCGTCACAGATGCGGTCGGCGGCACCTCGCCCGCAGCGCATGAGGCGGCGCTGCGCCGCATCGAACAGACGGGCGGTAAGATGATGAGCGTACCGCAACTCTTCTGCGAACTGCAGCGTGACTGGGCCCGGAAGGAGACGGTTCCGGCATTCGTGAGTCTCTTTATCGAGACGGGCGGTACGGCTGGCATTCAATTCTCCTACGACAGCGCGGCAGCCTGATCGAGAGTGGAAGCGTCCAGAATCGCCATTGAGAGCTGGTCTTCGACAAGATCGCACGCTTCGTGTGATCGCGTCATCTCGCAAAGCTCCAGAGGTGCTCGACAACATTAGGAGAATCGAAATGAAAATGACCAATGAAACATTGCTCACGCCGGCAGAGGTTTGGAGCGCGAAGATCTACAGCGCTGGCTGGAAGAAACCGGGCCTCGGCACAACGGATGTGATCGAAAAGGCAACGGGCGCGAAGCTCGGAGAGGCCGGCATAGCATCAGCCGAAGACGTATCGGCGGCCGCCGCAGCAGCACGAGAGGCACAGAAGAAATGGGCCAAGCAGACTGGACCAAAGCGGGGCGACGTCCTACGGGAGGTTTCCCGATTGTTGCTTGCGAACTCCACGGAGATCTCCGACCAATTGATCCGCGAGACGGGTTCAATACAGGCAAAGGCGCAATGGGAGGTCCAGGTGACCGCCCGCGAATTCCTGGAAGCGGCGTCGCTCGGTAGCCAGCCACAAGGCGTCCTGACCGCCACGTTGGAAGACGGACAACAGAGTTTGGCGCGGCGGATTCCGCTTGGGGTCGTCGGCATCATCACGCCGTGGAATTCACCGCTGATCCTGGCTGCTCGGGCGGTCGCTCCTGCACTGGCCATGGGCAACGCGGTGATCCTCAAGCCTGACGTGCAGACACCGATCGCCGGCGGCGTGATCTTCGCCCGGCTGCTCGAAAAAGCCGGCCTGCCAAGCGGACTGCTCCACGTTTTGCCAGGCGGTGCAGAGACCGGTGACGCGCTCGTCAAGGAGCCTTTGATCAATATGATCAGCTTTACAGGTTCGACTCGCGTCGGCCGTCAGGTCGGCTCGGTCGCGAGCGGGTTGCTCAAACGCGTCTCGCTCGAGCTCGGCGGCAACAATCCTTACGTCGTGCTCGACGACGTCGACATCGAGGCCGCCGCCAGCGCCGGAGCTTGGGGATCCTTTTTCCACCAAGGACAGATCTGCCTTACCGCAGGCCGGCATATCGTGCATGAGCGCATAGCCGATGCCTATGTCGAAACACTCGTGAAAAAGGCCAAGGCACTCGTAGTTGGCAATCCCCTCGACGAGAAAGTACAGGTCGGGCCGATCGTCAACGAACGTCAGGCAGCCAATGTCGAACGGATCGTTGCCGAGACGATCGCCAAAGGTGCGAAACTTCGGACCGGAGGCAGTCGCAAGGGACTGTTCTTCGAGCCGACGGTCATTTCAGATGTAAGGCCAGGAATGGCAGCATTCGACGAAGAAATCTTTGGACCGATCGCACCGATTACGACATTCCGTAATGACGAGGAGGCGGTCGCGCTCGCCAACGCAACGGAGTATGGCCTCACCGCCGCGGTCGTCTCCGAAGACCTCGCCCGCGCCCAGCGTGTCGCCGACGGACTTCACTCTGGCGTCGTTCACATCAATGACCAGACTGTGCTGCATGGGGTCTATGGGCCCATTGGCGGCGTCGGTATCTCTGGCAACGGCTTCGGTCACAGTACGCTGACCAACGCCGATCAGTTCAGCGAATGGCAGTGGATTACGACACAGTCGCAGATCCCCGCATATCCGTTCTGATACGAGCCAGCGGGGTGCGTCCCCGGCGGTGATCAGACCATCGCCCAATCATCGGGAGAAAGTTCATGAGTACCGCTCATCGTATTGACGTCCATCAGCACGTCGTACCGCCCTTCTGGGCGAAGGCGCTGGCTGCCCACGGCGGCGATCCTTCCGGCCCGCGGTCCGGCGACCCCTCACACACGGTCCTTCCTCCTTGGTCGCCCGACAGCGCGATCAACTTCATGGACTCCCAGGAGATCGCAACCGGCATACTCTCGCTGACTGCGCCGGGCGTCGTCGGCTGGGATAACCGCGGCCGGCGGGAGATGTCACGGCGCGTCAACGAATATACCGCGGATCTCGTTGCGAAGCGGCCTGATCGCTTCGGTCACTTCGCGACGCTGCCGCTCCCTGATGTCGACGGCGCTCTTCAAGAACTCGAACACGCGCTCGGCACGCTGCAGGCCGATGGGGTGATCCTGCTTGCGAACTATTCCGGAAAATATCTCGGTGAGGCAGCCTTCGAACCGGTCTGGGCAGAGCTCGATCGCCGCCAAGCCGTCGTGTACGTGCATCCTGGGCAGCCACCGCTGCCGACTGCGGCGGGTCTCGCCGGTCCGCTCGTCGACTACCCGTTCGACACCACCCGAACCGCCGTTCAACTTGTACTGAACGGCATCGTGGACCGGTACCCGGGAGCTCGCATCATCCTATCGCATGCGGGTGGCTTCGTTCCTTATGCCTCGCACCGCTTCGCTGAACTCGCGCACGTCTTCCGGCCCGACGCAGCGAGTCAGGCCGACATACTCCGGAGTTTCCAGCGCTTCTATTTCGACACGGCACTGTCCTCGGGTCCCGCGGCCTTGCCGAGTCTTATGGCTTTCGCGAGGAAAGCTCGAATTCTGTTCGGGACCGACTACCCCTTCGCTCCCGCGGATGTCGCTGCGTCGTTCACCGCCAAGCTGGACGCCTATGAGACCCTGACGGCCGACGAGCGCAGCGCGATCAGCCATGGAAATGCGGGGGTTCTGTTTCCGCGTCTCGTCCCAAAGAACGCAGCTCCGGAACGCCGCAGCGCGCGATCGAGGCCGTAGGGCGCGAGGCCGTGCATGAAATCGACTTGGGAAGAGATATCGAGAGCCAGTCTTCCCAAGCGTTGGTAACTAGGCTTCAACCGAGTCCCTTGTCTGCTCCGTGATCTCGAACTGGACTGGTGGTCGGCATCCTTTTGAATGATCTTTGCCGAGGGCACGAGCAAGCATAGCGGTTCCTCCGCCACCCGCCCTCCGCGACGCTCTATTGCGAGCGCTTTTATGATAGCGACTGAAGAGGTCCGTTCTCATCCAATCGGACATTCGTGATCGACCGCTTTTGGCGCAAAGCGGCCGTTGGTGCTGCCTAAGGATTCGGTGACGATCAAAAGCGGCCGCTCCGTCCAGCTGGGCAGGACGAACGAGGGCAAACAAACACAGGCTTTCGGTGGCCGACGATGTATCGGTCCCGATTGAAGCCGTTTCGCAAATACCTGTGGTTATGGATCTCGGCGTTCGCCGGGATGACTGGGGAGAGTTTTAGGACTATTTACCGGCGCGCCTGCCGCTGCTGTCACCAAATTGAGCGATTTCAGTTCGTCCGTCTTGAAGACGAACAGCCTGTCGTGCGGCGTCTCCATGGCGTGCACCCAGACTTGTAGGCTGACGCCCATGTCACCGAGATAGCGCTGGCAGCGCGCGGAGATACCTTGCGCAATGCTCATCTCATCGCGGGGAGGGCCGTTTGCCGCCGAGTGCATCGCTGTCATCTGATGCACGCCAACCGTGGCCTTTTCGCCAGCGCGTCGATCGACGCCACCGGCAAACACCAAGGGACACGATGACACACAATATTTCCCTGCTTCGACTTCAGTTGCGAATCGTTTTTCGCGAATGAGCCGCCCATCGCCAGCGCGTCGGCCACCGAGCCGCCGGGCGAGTTCAGCACCACAGTCCTGATGTATTCGCCGTGCCGCTCGGCCTCCGCCGCAAAGCCTTGCGAAACTCCCGCCGTGATGATGCCACTTGCCATCAATCGGCCACCGCCGACCAGTTCGAACGTCATCGGTTTTGCCAAGGCGCCCTCCGGCTGTGGCAACGGCACCAGGCGCTTGCCGCTGTCCGGAAACAAAGGTGCGAAGATCGACGGCAATAGCCTGGGAAGATTCGGCGCGGGTGAATCTTCTCTAATCTCCGCCGGTGTCACCGCCGGGTCGGGATAGATGATCCATCCGTTGATGTTGGCGAGGTCGACGGCGAGCACGCCGAGCACGACCAGAATCGCGCTGCGGAAAATCCAGCGCAATATTGTTTCTTCCGCATGCTCCAACAGCCAGGCATGAAAGCGTTGCGGTATGGTAAAGGCTTGCGACACGGCGATGCGCTATTTGGCGTGGCGCGCCGCCGGCAGCGTGGCAACGTTTTCGTCCGCCGCCGCCGGCTCGGCAGCGCTTTCGCGCTGCGGCTTGACTTCGGCCGGCACTCTCGGCTGCTGCACTTCCCCGACCTCGCGCGCCATTTGCAGCGCCGCGACCAATTCGCCCGCGGTCATATCAGAGGCCGTGAACGCCGGAAGCCCTTCGCGCCTGATAGCGGCGTAAACCACGCAAAGGATCAGCACCAGCACTGCCGGCATCAGATCGATCGAGATCGCGCCGGCCCAACTCGGGATGAAATCGCCGGCGTAACGCAACACCGCTTCGGCGGGCGACAGCGTCTGAAACCTGATCGGTTCGACCTTCGGCAATGCCAGGATCTTGTCTGCGGCGTCCGAGAGCGACGCCGACTGTGCGGCAATCGAGCTTTCCACCTTGCCGACCACCGCGGTCTGACGATCCGCCAGATCGGATGCGCGGCCTCCCGCCGAAGGCGCAATGAAGCTCGACGACAGCGATGCCGCCGCGCGCTTGACTGCGGGCGCCACCGAAGTCTGCTGCAGATTGGCGATCACGCCCATTAGCGTCAGCGACTCGGTCGCCAATGCATCGCTGCGCGCCGCAATCGGCCCGCGATCGCTTATCAATTCGCGCATCTTGGCGAGACTTTTGCTGCCCTGCTCGTACAAGGCTGAGACACGTTTGTCCGAAGCCTGGACTTGCTGACCGAGACTATCGAGCTGCCCGGACATTTGCGTCAGAAGCTGCACCACGGTGCCGGACCCGGCGGTGCCCGTCAGCGAACCGGCGCGCTCAGCGTCGGCGAGTTTTGCGAAGCGCGACGACGCCAGCTGAATATCCGGCAACAATCCCTGGGCCGCGATGGCGTTGGTGTTGGCAGTATCGAGATCGCGGGTATAGTCTTGTACAGTGATGGCGAGATGCTGTTGGATCGCGGCGGCGCCCGCGAGCGCCGAGGCGTTGAGCCATGACGACATCGCTACGATCATCAGCGAACCCAACAGCAGGCAACCGAACATCAGGCCGCGACCGCTGCGAAAGGTCACATGCGGCATAAAATG
The DNA here is from genome assembly GCA_028290305.1 of Bradyrhizobium sp. Next base: position 5,714 of record JAQGKC010000343.1, on the reverse strand, counting down.
CATCAGGAACACCCAGAACGCATAGATGCCGACGGATACCGCGACGGAATAGATCACCGCGGCAAACAACACCATGCCCGGACTGCCATTCAATAGTTCGCGAACTCCGAGAAAGGTATAGACACCGGCCGCGAGCGCGAGGATCGCGGTCGTGAGTTTCAGCGTGCCTTCGAGGCGCGTGACACCTTTTGCCAGTAGTACCGAAGCAGATGATCGGGGAGGCAGGACCTGGGATGCGAAGGCATTGTTCGGAGGCATCAGATAGTTCCGTAGGGTTCAAAGCCAACTGAAGCGCCCCGCTGTCCGCCGAGTGTTTCATGTTTTGGAGATAAATTCGGACGAGATCGTATACAACCCGCTACGCTTCACGAAGGCTTGAAAGGACCTCGCGGAGCCGCGTGCCAAGGCAACCCACTGAACGCCATGGCCTGGCTGACGGGTGAACTGGCAAAGCTTCGGGGAGAAGTGGTACCAGCTGCGGCGCCGTTGCGATCTCGTCGATCCGAATAATGAGTGACCTGCGATCTCTGGGCGCGCCCGTCGCGAGTGCGAGCGCTGGGCTTCTATGGATGTGCATACTGGCATTATCCGGATTGGCACAAGCACTCTAATGCGACGCTCAGAATGGTTTTTTTGGAGCTCCTGGAGCATTGGCAGGAGCTGGGTCTTTATGTCGTAGGCGACGCTCAATCATCGTGCGCCTGGGCTCCAACCATGGAGGCAGGCTTAACAATTCGCCGCCTACTTGATTCGGGACTTCTATGGAGAAGCCTGGACCATCGGTGGCGATTGCGAAATTCACGCCGCCTGGCGCCCGAAAATAGACCGCATGAAAGTACTGGCGATTGAGAGGTGGCGTGACGTCAAAGCCGCAATTTGCGAGCATCTTTGCGATCCTGGCCAGGGCCTCGCTATCGGCAACACGCAAGGCAATGTGGTGTGCGACGCCAGGGCCAGTTTGACCCGGCCGGTGGGTCGGAGTGCAAAGAAGGTCGACGGCGATCGGCCGGTCCGGCGGCCCATCGAGGAAGCGGAACACCGCGCCTTCCCGCCTAAACTCCTCAAAACCTAGTCTCTCCGTCAGAAATTTCGACGTGTGCTGAAACCCTTCGATTTGAATCTCGACGGATCGAATCCGCCGAATTGCTCGATCCGCTGGCTCTTCGCTGTCTTGATCATTCGAGCCTGTTTCGGTGGCTTCCTCGATGAGAGCCAGTTCGAGACCATCCGGATCCCTGAAGCACAGACACTGCTCTCCGAACGACCAGGCGTTGCCTGTCACGTCCGCCCCTCGCTTCATGAGGCGGTGGTGCCAGCTCTGCAATGTCCCGGGTGGCACCGCAAAAACGATGGAGCTGATGTGACCAGGCCCGCATAGACCTGGCGGCTCGGCTTCGTGGACGAAGAACGTGATCATTGAGCCTGGAGAGCCCTGGCGGTCTCCAAAGTAGAAGTGGAGCACAGATGGCTCGTCAAAATTTACTGTTTTCCTGACGAGATAAAGGCCAAGTGTGCCGCCGTAAAATTCTTGTGTCCGCTTCGGATCGGAAGCGATCGAAGTGACGTGGTGGATTCCACCGATTGTAGTCAAGGCTGGCTCCGCTTTTCATCAGCGATGGCTTTGGACGCTCTATAATTCTAATGCGAAAGGCAAGATGGCCGGCGGCAAACTCCGTCCCTACGGAAGCCCCAGCGTTGACCAAGAGTTATTCGGATGCGTAGAACACGCATTTCCCTGCCATTATCATCGCTTGCTCGGCAAGGGCCGGTACCTAAGCTATCCTCGGATACCGCCGCGTTTCTTGTTTGAAATTGCTGCCTGTTGCACATTTCCGGTGCGAAACTCGCCGCCGCTTGGAATCGGACTTGAACTGCGGCCTATTACACTGCGGCTTACTATTTGGTGAACGTTACCCGAAATTATGGCGACCAATACACCTTTACGCACCGACCGGCGCCTGCCGGTTCGGGGTTTTTGGAAATTCCACCCAATTAGTTTTTTTGCCTTGGTAATTTACTCTGTCTGATGGCACGCCCGAATTGATCGATTCTGCGAAATCCTATCGCAGGGGGCCGACCCTCGCGCAGCCGCGTGCCTTTGCAAATGCGCTAGGTTCGCCTTGCCCGGCGCCACAATCCAGGACTGGTGCCAACGGTCTGATTGAATGCGCGCGTCAAATGGCTCGGATCGAAAAACCCGCAGGATCTGGCAATCTCCGCGAGCGTTTTTTCGGAAGTTAATAGTAAATCCTGAGCCCGTTCGACGCGCCGCTGAAGGCGCCAACGGTGTGGCGTGCAACCGGTAGACTGTCTGAAGGCGCGGCCGAACTGACTCGCCGATAAACGGCAATCATACGCCAACCGAGCTATGGTTATTTCCTTGTCGAAGTCCGCCTCCATAGCCTCCTTTGCGCGTCTCTCCTGCCAAGGAGCCAAGCCGCCGCGCGCCCTGGGGCCCGAAGCCAGTGTTGCCGAGTAGGTCCGGTAAAGGTGGTTTTGGAGCGATAGAGCGATATAGTCGACCAAGAGGGAATTGCTTTCCTCGGGATGTTCTAAAAGGGCGCTAACACAAGCGCCAATGTGGTAAAGGATCGGATCGCGAATTACCTGCTGAGGCGACTTCAAGTATACCTCGCTAGATCCAAACTCTTCTCCGACAAAGTCCTGAATGGCTACACGAGGCACATATAGCCTCACCGTATCCATTGGAGAGTGCATTGTTACTGTTGAAGCTTCGCTGCAGTCCAGCATCGTCGAGTCTCCTTCGCCAAGGAAATGCCGCTCAGCGACGCGGGCTTTCCTGGAGGCACTGAACGATTCCTGTTTCAGGAAATTAACGTGAAACGAGTAGGCATCTTCAGCAGGTATGTTATCGAAGGTACGGCCCGCGCAGTCGAGACGGAGTCGGTTGAACGTAATCGCTGCGCCGCGCGAGACACTTGTAACCAACGTTGGAACGTTCAGAATTCCGTACCGCTTGCTCAAACGCTTTCCGCCATAGCCATTCTGCATGCCAGTCGTACCTCAGGGTTTACTCAACAAGTAGGTCACGCCACGGCGCCACTTCGAAGGATAGCCCGATGGCATTTCAATTAGAGCTGTTCATAATCCTGGCGGGACCTCCTTCTTTTGGCGCGAACACCGTGCTTGTCGACCGTCTTACATCGGCCCGGGAAAAATCGCCGACGTGGCGGATCAGTTCAATTGAATCTGACGCCACCGTCCTGGCGTTTCTCCTGTGGCTTCGGCGAAGACTCTCGTGAAATGGCTTTGGTCGGAGAATCCGCACTTGAGAGATATTTCAACGAGCGAGGAATCGATCGTCAGCAGCAGATCCTTGGCCACATCGACGCGCCTCTGCATCAACCAGCGATGTGGGGAAATCCCAGTGCTGCGAGCAAATGCCTTAGCAAAGTGGGTGACCGAGAGTCTGCATTCCTGGGCAAGCTGTTCCAATGAGAGCCCTTCTTCAAGGTGAGCGTTGATCGTATCCCGCGCAAGCCTCAACTGCCACGGGGCCAACCCTCCGGTCACCAACGGTCGCGGAAAATTCATGCCGCCATATACGCGTGCAAAATGTATATTCAACGCGGTCGTGATCCGATCAACAAATTGGTCGTTGGTTCCGTCGTATCTTTCGATAGCCGGAGTCAGACAGCCGCCAAGGTGCAGAACAATCGGGTCGTTGGCCGCAATGCCGGGTCTTACGGCAAGTTCGACGATTCGATCGGCGCCGTGATCGTCAGCAAGCTGATCGAAAGTGGCGCGCGGAATGAGAAAGTTAAAGCAGTCCGACATGTCTTTGGGACAGGCCGTCGGATCAAGGGCTAAGTTGACGAGGCTGACCGTGCCATGTGGAAAGGGGATTATCTGGAGGCCGCCGTTTTCTGGTTCGCTCGCTCCGGAGATATTCCTTTGCAGGGCCAGGACGACCCCGTCTTGGGGTGCCGACGGATGATCCGAAGAACCTGAGCCAAGACGAGGTTTGCCGAACTCGCTTCCTTGAAGCGTTCGGTTAGCGGCGGCAACCGTCGTCTTCAAGACGAAGAAGTCCCAAGCGCATCGTCCACGTTTCAAAGCTGTGGCAGAAGCATCCGCGGCTCTTGTCGATACTCCCGGCTCTGCAATTGGTAGGTCAGTCAATTGCCGCTCCCTCGGGTCAAACGATCCAACAGTTGCGTATTACGCACATCATCTTATAGGTGTTGTAGTGGTTGTTTATTGTTGTGATAGTCCGCCGGCCTTCACGTCTTGGTGAATTCGTCGCGCGAACCTGCTCTATGACTAAGACTCATTGATCACATCCAGAAGATGACGACGGCGGCTGGGAAGATCGCGGACATGAAAGTATGGGCGCAGCGATCATAGCGGGTGTGGATGCGGCGCCAGTCCTTGAGGCTGCCGAACATGTTCTCGATCCTGTGCCGGAGGCGGTGGAGCGTGGTGTCGCGAGGGATTGGTGCCTTCCGGTTAGCCGCGGCCACTTAACTGGAAGCACAACCCTTTAGTGTGGTCAGGAGATCTCCGGATGCCACACCACAAGATTTCCAGGATCGCGCCTCCTTCGCATCAGCTCGCTACAGACAAGCGGGCGCCACCTGAGGCCTCGATATGCTGTCCAGTCACCCACCGGAAATCATCCGATAGCACAGCCGCGATCACGGCACCCACGTCGCTCGCTTCCCCGAGACGACCAAGCGCAGTCATTTCGACGATCTGCTGGATGGCTTCCGGATACTTATCGTAGGCGTCGTCGGCGATACGAGTGCGGGTAGCGCCCGGCGCAACGGAGTTGACGCGGATCCCGCGCTTGCTGAATTCTTGGGCCATGTAGCGCGTCAACGTCGTCAGCCCGCCCTTCATGGATGCGTAGGCAGAAACTCCCGCCCCCATACCGCTCTGGAAAATTGAATTGCTCGTCACGTTTACGATCGCGCCGCCGTCTGCGAGCACCGGAAGCAGAGCCTGGGTCAGGAAGTATGGCCCCTTGAACAGCACACGCATGTAGGCGTCAAAGAGCTCTTCGGTAGTGTCCACGAAAAGCGCCATCTGCAGGAAGCCCGCGTTGTTGACGAGATAGTCGAAGGAAGGGGCCTTCCATTCGCTATCCAGTACTGCGGTCACCCCCTCCCTGAAGGCGACGAAACCGGCGCTTTCGCCAACGTCGAGGCGCAAGGGGACCGCCTTGGCGCCCTTTTGCCTAACCGCCTCGACCACGTCGCGCACGCGGTCCTCGTGGCTGTTGAACGTCACGATGGAATCGACGCCGCGCTCGGCGAGCGCGACGGCCGTTGCGCCGCCGATGCCTGAGCCGGCGCCTGTAATGATAGCGATCTTGCGCATGGATGTCTCCTCGTTGAACCGTTGCGATGAAGAGACCTAGCGTGTGTTATCGATGCGTTGTATAACACACCGTCCACAATGCATTATAGATCGTCCGAAAATATGGAACCGCTCGCCGACGTGATAACGTTGCTTCGCCCCCGCGCGGCCGAAACCAAGGTTATTCACGCGGCCGGCCGTTGGGGCGTGCGTCGTTCGCGAGTGGCTTACGCCAGCTTTGGGCTTGTGTTGAGGGGCGGATGCTGGCTAACCGCCGACGGCCATGAACCCTTGCGCCTAGCCACAGGCGATTTTGTTCTCATGCCTGCCAGCCGGGGCTTCACGATCGCCAGCGACCTCGCATGCGAAGTCGTTTCGCTCGACGCGCAAGA
>JAQGKC010000341.1 GCA_028290305.1 Bradyrhizobium sp. | reverse complement strand
GCGTTGCCGCTTGACCTTGTCAACGCCTCCCATCTCGCGCGCGAACGCTTCGCGCCGGGCGAGGTCGTCGAGTTCCGGCTTCCAGTTCATTCGTATCCTCCGTCTTGATGATTTTATTATTATGGGTCGTCACTGGAAGCGGCTTACTCTCGATCCGACTACTGAAGATATCGCCGTCGGTGCCCTCAAGCATGCCGCCGATTGCGGCGCTCAATTCCAGAAGCGGCGGCGCAACCTCTTTGTGCAGCCGCGTCTCGTTATACATCGCGGACAGAAGACCGATCGTGACCACAACGAAGGTTTGATATTGCGGTGACCACAGTGGCACGGCGAGACCGTTGATATGCGGACTCCATAGACCGCAGGCAACGACATAGCCATGTTCGCGTAAAAAGCGGCGGTTGGCCTCGATGCGAGGCCGCAACAACTTAGCTCCATCAGGAATTTCGCGGTCCATCTCGGCCAGCAAGGCATCGCCCACATCGGCATCGAGCGCCGCCGTATAGGCGTGGCCAGCGGCGGTGCTCGCCATGGCGATCCGGCTGCCGGTGCCTTCATGCAGACCGAGCGCGTTGGCGGCGCGGGCAAATTCGAGATAGACGAGATGGAAGCGGTCGGGGATCACGAACCCGACGGTTCCCGGCAATTGCTCGGCCACGTCCTGCAGCCGCAGCCGGATCAAGCTGCGCAACTGCAACCCCCGCATCATCGACGCGCTCATCGCCACCGCGCTCGGACCGATGCGGTATTTTTGGTCGCGCGGCAGATAGACCAACTGGCCCATCCGGGTCAGGGTATGGGTCAGGCGCGACACCGTCGATCGCGGCAGCCCGCAGCGATTGGAAATTTCGAGGTTGCCGAGCCGCGCCTCGTGGCCCTCGAAGCAACGCAACACGTCGAAGGCGCGGGACACCACCTGGATAACGTCGCCCTCTCCCGCAAGGTCTCTGGCGAGCATTCCCTGTTTACTGAGCCGCTCCGAGCGTCGTCCCATGCGTGCTCCATTCCGTCTCGCGGAATAAAATTCCACTTGCAGGACAAGCTACCTCAGGCAATCTGCGGCCACAACTGCAGGCCGAGGGCGCCCGCCCTTCACCAAGCGCGCATCACGATTGCGCATGGCGGCTGTCCCGGAGAACGGAATGCCAGACATCAAGATTGTGACCGAGGTGGCGGGGCGCGTCTGCGCGCTTCCCGTGGAAGTCGGGGGCAGCGTCGGCGACGGCGACGACATTGCATTCGTCGAAGCCATGAAGATGGAAATCCCGGTCGCTTCGCCTGCCGCAGGCAAACTTAAATCGGTTCTTGTCAAACTCGATGACGTCGTTGCCGAAGGACAGGTTCTCGCCATTCTCGAGACCTGAACGCGTTGTTTCAAGCACGACTTGCCGCATAAAAGATCATCGGACAGGTTTCGGCTGTTGCCGATGCGACGTAACATCGGGTCGCGCGAACCGCATCGCACGGCAGGACTCGACATGAATACCCCAAGATCGGCGCCGGCCCAGACTGCCAACAACTGGGCCGCATCCAAATCGCCTTTGCTGCGATTCCTCGACCGTTGCCACACGGATTTTTCCGCGGAGACAAGCGGCGCCGTCGCCGACTATATCCCGGAGCTCGGCAAGGCCGACCCCGATCATTTCGGCATCAGCCTCGCCACTCTCGACGGGCACGTCTACGAAGTCGGCGATAGCCGGGTCCCCTTCACGATCCAGTCGATGTCGAAAGCGTTCGTGTTCGCACTGGCGCTGGATACGCTCGGTGCGGCCCGGGTCGAAAGCGCGATCGGCGTCGAGCCATCAGGCGATCCCTTCAATTCGATCCGCCTCAACGCCGATAACCATCCGTTCAATCCGATGGTCAATGCCGGCGCGATCGCCTGCTCCGGCCTGATCCACGAGGCCAAGGGCGACGGCGCTCTCGAATATATCCGGCAGGCGCTCAGCCGGTTCGCCGGACGTGAGCTCGACGTTGACGAAGCCGTCTATGCCTCCGAAAGCGCGACCGGCGACCGCAACCGCGCGATCGGTTATCTCCTGCGCAACTCCGGCGTCATCAGGGATGACGTCGGCGCGGTGTTGGAGGTCTATTTCCGGCAATGCTCGATCCTGGCGACGGCGCGCGACAGCGCGATCATGGCCGCGACGCTCGCCAATCGCGGCGTCAATCCGGTGACCGGCAAGCAGGTCATGACCCCCTACGCCATCTCGCGGACGCTTTCGGTGATGACCAGCTCCGGCATGTACGATTATGCCGGCGAATGGATTTATCGCGTCGGCATTCCCGCCAAAAGCGGCGTCGGCGGCGGCATTCTGGCAGCGCTGCCGGCGCGGCTCGGGTTGGGCAGCTACTCGCCGCGGCTCGATAGCCACGGCAACAGCGTGCGCGGCATCAAGGTCTGCGAGGCACTGTCGTCGCATTACGATCTGCACATACTCAACCGCAGCGACGACTCGCGCAACAGCATCATCGCCGACTACAACATCGGAAAGAGTTCGTCGCGGCGCAGCCGGCGGCCGCATGAGCAGAAAATTCTCGCCGCGCATCATCACGATGTCCGTATCATCGAACTCGTGGGCACGCTGACATTTTCCAATGTCGATTACATCTCGCGTCAACTCGCGGCCAAGGCCCGCCCGCAATTCATTATCTTCGACCTGCGCCGGGTTGCCGCGATGACGCGGGCCGGCGCCCGCCTGCTCGCCGAAGGTTTTCGCGAGTTGGCCGCGTTCAATGTCACCGTAATCCTGTCCGGCATCAAGCGGCCTTCCCGGGAGTGGCAAGCCATCGGCGAATGGGCCGACGGCATCTCCAACCTGCGCAACTATTTCCTGCTCGACGACGCCATCGAATGGGCCGAAGATCAGGTCATCTACCGCCATGGCGGCGCGATCGATTCCCACGAGATGACCGAGCTGTCGGAGCAAGCGCTGCTCGCGGGATTGACGGCAGAGGAACTCGCTGATCTCGCCGCACTGGGCACGGTCAGAACCTATCGGGCGGGCACAAGGATCATCGCAGCGACGGAACCCGCCGTGTCGCTGTTCTTCCTCACAAGCGGGGTCGTCCACGTCAAATTGCCCGATGGTATCCGGCTCGCGACACTGACGGCGGGGATGGCGTTCGGGGAAATGGCGCTGTTGGAAACGCACCGCTCCGCCGATGTGTTTGCCGACAGATCCGTCACAGCGCTCGAAGTGCCGCTCGCCGATTTTCAGCGTTTTCGCGAAGCGCGCCCGCGGACCGGCGAACGGATCATGCGCAATCTCGCGCAACTGCTCGCCGACCGCCTGATCGTCGCCAATACCAAGGTGAATTTGTTGACGGCGAACTAGAGGCGAAGCAGGAAGTCGAGACAGCGTGACCGCACCGGTATCAGATGAGGCTTCCTCGGGCTGTTGATCCTGGATTTCACATGGTTTTTTAACGTCGTCCAGGTTCAATAGCGTGAGCTATAGTGCGGTTGTCCCATCATTGGTGCTCGTCAGGCGTATGCGTTCTGCAATTCTTATTATTGGGCTTTGCGCCGGGCTGCTCGGCTGCGCGTCCATTCAGAACGCTCCGGTTAACGAACCCGGCGGCAGCGCGGGCCTCGCAGGCAGGGTTCACCTCAATTTCGAGGAGCAAACCCAGATAGATGATGATCTGATCGGCCTGTCATTCTCAGGCGGCGGGACGCGGGCTGCAGCGTTCTCATTCGGCGTATTGACCGAAATGGAGCACACGCCGGTGCGGGGCGCGAACGCCTCGATGCTCGATCGTGTTGACTTCATCTCCGGAGTATCGGGCGGCGCGGTAACCGCCGCCTATTACGGCTTGCGCAAGCGCGCCGCCCTGGACGATTTCCGCGAGCGATTCCTGCTGCGCAATGCCGAGGAAGGGCTTCAGACCGATCTCACCATCTCTACCATCGGGAAAGCGCTTGCGGGCGGCATCAATGACTCCCAGGGCTTTCCGCGCTGGCTCGATGCCAACCTGTTCAACGGTGCGACGTTCGGCGAATTTCGCGATGCCGGCCGGCCGCGGGTCTGGATCAATGCGTCCGACATCTACAACCGCACGCCGTTCGTGTTCGGCGCAACCACATTCAATGCGATGTGCAGCGACCTTTCGAAATATCCATTGGCGAACGCCGTCGCCGCATCCGCCGCGGTGCCGGTCGCCTTCGCGCCTGTGGTAATCAAGACCTTCCCGCGACAATGCAGCGATCCCTTGCCGGCCTGGATCATCAAGGCACGCGACGATCGCAACGCACCACCGATGTTGAGCTCTTTTGCAAAGGCGATCAGCCGCTACCACGACGGCGAGATTCCCTACATCAAGCTGCTCGACGGCGGGCTGGTCGATAATTACGGCCTGTCCGGGTTCACCATTGCGCGGCTCTCGGCAGAGACCCCCTACGGGCCGCTGTCGCCTCAACAGGCGGTCAGGCTGCGGCGCGGACTGTTTCTTGTCGTCGACGCCAAAACCGGCGTTTCCGGAAACTGGATTAACTCCGTAGAAGGTCCAAGCGGAGTCGAACTGGTCAAGGCGGCGGCGGATACCGCAATAGATGCCAGCGTCAGCACGAGCTTTACTGCGTTCGATCGCACGATGGGCGATTGGCAGGGTTCTCTCGTCAAATGGCGTTGCGGCCTGTCGGCGGCAGATCGCGCCAAGTTCGGCGCGCGTCCAGGCTGGAACTGCCATGACCTGAAATTCTTTGTCGGGCGCCTCGGCTTCGATCAGCTCGATCCCGCGCGGGCGACCGAGCTCGAGGCTATTCCCACCCGCTTTCGGCTGCCTCCCGATCAGGTCGACAGCGTGATTGCCGCGGGCCGCGACGTGCTGCGAGGCAACCCCACGTTCCGCGCCTTCGCCGGCAGCATGTAGCCGCTCAGACCACCTCCGTCACCGGCTGCATGTCGATGCCAAAGGTTTCCAAAAACTTCGACGTCATGATGTAGAAGCCGACGGAGAGTTGTAGCTCCACCAGCGCCGCCGGTGTCAGCTTGGCCGCAATGGCATTGAATGTCGCGTCGGTCGGTCGGCGCAGCCTGACGATCTCGTCGGTGAAGGCGAGCGCCGCGCGCTGCACGTCGTTGAAGCAGGTCGCGGATTTCCAGTCTTCCAGCGCGGCGTTTTGCTCGTCGGTGACTCCCACATTTTTACCGATCCGCGTGTGCGCGACCACTTCATAGGGCGCCTCGCACAGAATTCCCGTACGCGTGATTGCGAGTTCACGCACGACCGGATCCAGTTCGCCCTTGTGGCGGATCGCGCCGCCCAACCGGCAGTATTGCTCGAAATAGCTCGGCGAGTGCGCCATCATCCGGAAGATGTTGGCGTTGCGGTTCTTGCCGAGGATTTCGCGCGTACGTTCGTTTGCGTTGGCAGGATCGCTATAGTCGATACGGGCCATGGTTCACCTCGGAGTTTCCGATTTTATTGCAGGCTGCCTATTAATTAGCAGGGTTCATTCGAAAGAGTATCCGGCGGCTGACCCCGGAGCAACAGCTTGCGCCGCCTTGCAAATCACCGCGCCGTCGAATTCGTCCGGGTTGGCTGATATTTTTCGCAGGACCGAAGGTTTAGCAAATCTCGTCACGCGTGAGTCAAAATGCCGCCGCATTGCTGTTCGACCCTGACATCGTCGATATTCGCCGAGTGGGGACTCAATCTAAGCGAATACTCGTCGCGGGGTGTTCCGAGTAAAAATATTTGAGCCATCGAGCCTTCGCAGGCAACGATGACTCATGCCCAAGTCTAGGGAGAATGGTATGAAGGAAGCCACCAAAAGGGCGGCCTCGGAAGCGTTCGCGCAAATGCTGGCGGTGACGGCAATGCTCGTCATCGCCAGCTTGATCTTTTATTGGCATCACCCCTGAAACATCACCGCATCCACCACGACGCAACCTTTGCCCGCGCTGTCGAGCAACACCGAGACGGCTCATGATTCCGTCCTTGCGAAATAGGGAACGAGGCGACCGGCGAACGGCGCAAACCGCGCGGTGACCTTGTCGCCAATGGCGAGGTCGTTGTCGCCATGGCCCATCATGCGAAAGCCCTCGGCGGTATCGACGAGAACGATGTTGTAGGGAACATGCGCGCGAGTCTCAGGCGTGGCAGCGCGGCACACCAGCGAAGTGGCGTAAACCGTGCCCTTGCCGCTGGCGCGTTTGTCGACCGGGTCCGGCACGCCGCATGTGGCGCAGAAGCTGCGGCGAAAATAGTGCGACGCGCCGCAGGCGGTGCAGGATTGATAGACAATGGCTTCCTCGCCCGTGGTCCAGTCCGCCAGCGCTCGCCTTGTGTCGTTCATCGCACCCGCTCCAGGAACATGCTGACATGCGATGACAGCACACCGCCATCGCCATGCAGCAGCGCGATCGAGGCGTCGCGCACCTGGCGATTGCCGGCGCGTCCCGTCATCTGCAGATGGGTTTCGACCAGATGCGCCATCGCGCCACCGACGCCGCAATGGCCGTAACTCAGGAGCCCGCCATGGATGTTGAGCGGTATCGCACCATCGCGGCTGAAATGTCCGGAGCGCACGCGGGACGCCGCCTCGCCGCGCCCGGCGAGGCCGAGGTCTTCCAGCAGCATCGCCAGCGTGATCGTAAAGCTATCATAGACCGCCGCGTAACGCACATCGGATATTTCGACACCGGAAGAGGCCTTCGCCCGCGCGATCGCGATCTCGGCGCCGAGTTCGCTTAAAGCCGGCGCCGCTGTGACATGCTGATGGGTATGCGCCTGCGCGCAACCGAGCACGCGCACGCCCGTTTCGCCGGTGCGTTCGCGGCTGACGACGAACGCGGCGCCGCCGTCGGATACCGGACAGCAATCCAGCAGCTTCAGTGGCAACGCCACCGGCTTCGAATTCATGACATCGGCGACGGTGATGGCGTCGTGAAATTGCGCGCCGGGATACGTCAACGCGTGGGCTCGCATCAGCACGGCGAATTCGGCGAGGTCTTCCTGCGTCAAGCCGTATTCGTGCATGTAGCGCGAGGCGACGAGCCCATAATAGGCCGGAATCGTCGGCCCCAGCGGCACCTCATAATCGGGATGTCCGACCTGCGCCAGCGCCAGGATCGATGCGTCGCGGCTCTGTCCGGTCAACCGGTTCTCGCCGGCGACCACCAGCACATGCCTGGCCACACCGGCCTCGACCAGATGATGCGCCAGCATCGTCATCGCCAGTCCCGTGGCGCCGCCGACCTGCACGGCATGCGCATAGGCCGGACGAATGCCGAAATGCTCGGCGAACACGGTCGCGAGCATGATGTGCGGCGCGACCGTGCTGTAACCGCAGAGGATGCCGTCGATCTCGGCGCGCTTCAGGCCGGCATCGGCAATCGCAAGCTCCGCGGCCTTGCTCATCAGGTCCAGAGACGATGAGCCCTCATGCCTGCCGAATGCCGTCAGTCCGACGCCTGTGATGAAGCTCATGATAACAAGACTTCGCACATTACCATCGTCATTCCGGGATGCGCCGCAAGGCGCAGACCGGGTATCTCGAGATTCCGGGTTCGTTGCTTCGCGACGCCCCGGAATGACGACCTAGAAATTACCTTCGTCATCAATATGACTTCGGCAGGCCCAAGACTTTCTCAGCAATAAAACTGAGAATGAGCTGCGGGCTGATCGGAGCGATGCGAGGGATCAGGGATTCGCGCAAATAACGCTCGACGTGAAATTCCTTGGCGTAGCCGAAGCCGCCGTGAGTCATGACCGCCTGCTCGCAGGCTTGAAAGCCGGCTTCACCACCGAGATATTTCGCGGCATTGGCCGCAGGGCCACATGGCAGGCCCTGATCATATTGCCAGCCGGCCGACAGCGTCATCAGCCATGCCGCCTCCAGCTCCATCCAGTTCTTCGCCAGCGGATGCTGGATCGCCTGGTTCTTGCCGATCGGACGATTGAACACGATGCGGCTCTTGGCATAGTCCGCGGCACGTGAAAGCGCCAGCTTGCCGAGCCCGACCGCTTCGGCAGCGATCAGAATGCGTTCCGGGTTCATGCCATGCAGGATGTATTCGAAGCCGCGACCTTCCTCACCGAGACGGTCTTCAAGCGGAATTTCGAAGTTCTCGATGAACAGTTCGTTGGAGTCGACGGCCTTGCGGCCCATCTTCTCGATCTCATGCACCGCGATGCGGCTGCGGTCGAAATCGGTATAGAACAGGCTGAGGCCGTGGGTCGGGTTCTTCACCTCCTCCAGCGGCGTGGTGCGGGCCAGCAGCAGGATCTTCTCGGCAACCTGCGCGGTGGAGATCCAGACCTTCTGGCCATCGACGACGTATTTGTCGCCGGTCCGTACCGCTCGGGTTTTCAGTTGCGTGGTGTTGAGGCCGGTATTGGGTTCGGTGACGGCAAAGCAGGCCTTCTCCCTGCCTTCGACAATCGGCGGCAGCATCCGCTTGCACTGCTCTTCATTGCCGAACACCACGACGGGATTGAGCCCGAACACGTTCATATGCACGGCGGAGGCGCCGGACATGCCGGCGCCGGATTCCGAGATCGTCCGCATCATGATCGCGGCATCGGTGATGCCCAGGCCCGAGCCGCCATAGGCCTCGGGAATGCAGATGCCGAGCCAGCCGGCATCCGCCATCGCCTTGTGGAAGTCGGCGGGGAAACCGCCGTCCTTGTCCTTCTTCAGCCAATAGGCATCGTCGAAACGCGCGCAGATTTTCCCGACCGCGTCGCGGATCGATTCCTGGTTGGCGGTCAGCGCGAAATCCATGCGTCTCAATCCCGTGGAGTGTCGGTAGCTCTGGTCACACCATCGCGCACCAATGCAGCGATCTCGTCGGCGGAAAAGCCGGCTTCATGCAAGATTTCAGCACCCTGCTCGTTCAGGCGCGGCGCCAGCCGCGTCGGCTCTACCGGCGTCTCCGACCAGGTTGCCGACACCTTCATGTTGCGGATTCGTCCCTCGGTCGGGTGATCGACCACCGGAAAGAAATTCGTCGCAACCAGATGCGGGTCCTGCAAAATGCTTTCGAGGTCGTGCATCGGCATCACCGGCACGTCGGCCTTGTTCAGAAGTTCGGTCCATTCGGCGGTGGTTCGTGTTTCGAGGATGCGGGCCAGTTCGCCATAAACCGTGTCGATATTGACGGCGCGCCCGGCGAAGGTCGCGAATTTGGGATTGCTGCGCAGGTCATCGCGGCCGGTGGCCTTGAAGAAATTCTCCCATTGCTTGTCGTTATAGACGATCACGCAAATATAGCCGTCGGACGTTTTATAGGGTCGCCGGTCACGCGACAGATGCCGCGCGTAACCCCCCTTGTCCAGCGGCGGCTCGTAAGTGAGACCGCCCATGTGATCGCCCATGACGAAGCCCGCCATGGTTTCGAACATCGGAATATCCAGCCGCTGGCCGCGCCCGGTGCGGTCGCGATGCACGAGGCTGGCACAGATCGCGCCGACCGCGGTAAGCCCTACGATGCGATCGACAAGCGCGTTGGGAACATAGCGCGGAACACCATCGCTGGTCTGCGCCATCAAAGCAGGCAGCGCGGTCGCGCCCTGGATCAGATCGTCATAGGCTGGCTTGGCGGCATAGGGTCCGTCCTGACCGAAGCCGAACACGCCGGCATAGATCAGGCGCGGATTGAGTTTCGAAACTACGTCGTAGCCAAGTTGCAGCCGCGCCATCGCCTGCGGACGCACATTATAGACCAGCACATCGGCCGATGCGATCAGCCGCAGCACCGCGTCGCGCCCGGCCGGCCTCTTCAGATCGAGGCAGATGCTGCGCTTGCTGCGGTTGGTGTTGAGGAACACCGGCCCCATGCCGGGATGGCGTGTCGGACCGATCAGCCGCGTCACATCGCCATCGAGAGTTTCGATCTTGATGACGTCAGCGCCATAGTCGCCGAGCATCTGGGTGGCGTAGGGGCCCATCAGCACAGTCGTCATGTCGATGACCTTGATGCCCTGCAGTGGTCCCATGGCTCAGTTCGCTCCCGGCAAGATGCGCATCGTGGCGCTCGCCATTTTCTGGGACCTAGTAACGGCAGCGCATCAGGAAGATCAAGGGTTCCCCGGGGTATGGGCGTATGCGTGGGCTCCACATGAAACGTCACCCCGGCGAACGCCGGGATCCATGCGCCGAGGAGTTGCCAGCGAATGATGGCGCCGAGGCCCGACGCAACAACGAATGCCAGGGGTTATGCCGGCGTGCGCCGGGACGACTCGCGGAGAGAGACACGCCAATCTCGGACCGCTTACTTCGCGGGCTCCAGCAGCGAGACGTAATTCGCGACCGCGGCACCGCCCATGTTGAAGATGCCCGCGAGTTTGGCGTCCTTGATCTGCATGCCCTCGGGCGCCTGTCCCAACAATTGCATGGCACTCAGCACATGCATGGAGACGCCGGTGGCGCCGATCGGATGGCCCTTGGCCTTCAATCCGCCGGACGGATTGATCGGCAGCTTGCCGTCCTTCTGGGTCCAGCCTTCCTTGATGGCGCGCGCGCCCTGCCCTCGCGGCGTCAGCCCCATCGCTTCATACTCGATCAGTTCGGCGACGGTGAAGCAGTCGTGGGTTTCGACAAAGGACAAATCGGAGAGCTGGACGCCCGCCTTCTGCAACGCCTGCTGCCACGCCACCGTGCAGCCCTCGAATTGCAGGATGTCGCGCTTTGACATCGGCAGGAAATCCTGGGCATGCGCGGTCGCCCTGATGTTGACCGCCTTCCCCATGGTCTTGGCGGTTTCAGAATCCGTCAACACCAGCGCTGCCGCGCCATCCGAGACCAGCGAGCAATCGGTGCGTTTCAGCGGCCCCGCCACGAACGGATTCTTCTCGCTTTCGGATCGGCAGAATTCGTAGCCGAAATCCTTGCGCAACTGCGCGTAGGGATTGGCGACGCCATTTTTATGGTTCTTGGCCGCGATCATCGCCAGCGCATCGGACTGATCGCCGTATTTCTGGAAATAGGTCTGCGCGATCTTGCCGAACACGCCGGCGAAACCGCCGGGGGTCTCGCCATCCTCCGGCAGATACGACGCGCGCAACAGGTTCCTGCCGATCTCGGGCCCCGGCGTCCGCGTCATCTGCTCGACGCCGACCACCAGCACGATCTTTGCCGCGCCCGCCGCAATGGCCCGGATGCCCTGATGCACCGCCGCCGAACCGGTGGCGCAGGCATTCTCGACCCGCGTCGCCGGCTTGAAGCGCAATTGCGGGTCGGCCTGCAGCACCAGCGAGGCGGTGAAATCCTGCGGCGAGAACCCGGCGTTGAAATGCCCGAGCACGATCTCATCGACATCGCCCGCGGAAATGCCGGCGTCCGCAAGCGCATCGGTCGCGACGCGCACCACGAGGCTCTCGACGGTCTCGGTGTCGAGCTTGCCGAAGGGCGTATGCGCCCATCCGACGATGCTGGCTGTCATGGCCGTTCTCCTGCTAATTCCACGAATACATCAAGCCACGAACTTACCACCAAGTTCGTCCTCGATGTGAATCCTGATAATGTCGTCGAAGGTCTTTTCGGCGGTGGTGAAGCCGAGCTTGACCGCTCGCTTGGCGTCGAAATTCCGCGGCCAGCCATCGACGATACCCATGATGAAGACGTCAGGTTCGCGCTTGATCCGCGCCGCCACTTTGTCGCCCGCCACCCGCTTCAACGCGGCGATCTCTTCGCCGACGGTCGCCGAAAGG
Source organism: Bradyrhizobium sp. (assembly GCA_028290305.1). The sequence continues at coordinate 6,841 of JAQGKC010000341.1, read as the reverse complement.
CCAGGCATGGTGAGATTGCGACGCGCGCCGGCTGTAGCGGTATCCATGGTCGCTGCATGCAGCAGGAACCCGACCGCCGAGCGTGGCGAGGCATGCCAGTGGCGGACGTCCTCGGACACCGGGAGCACCGCTTCCTTGCCGGCGAGCGGTTCGCGCAGGATGTTGGAAAAGAATCCGGAGGCCGCCTTGTTGGGCAAACCGGGACGGATGCAAATGGTCGGTAGCCGGATGCCGATGCCGTCCATGAAACCGCGGCGCGAATAGTCTGCGAGCAAGAGTTCGCCAATCGCTTTCTGGGTGCCGTAGCTTAGCAGTGGCGTGTGAAAAAACTCGTCGCCGATGGCCTCGGGGAACGGCGCACCGAACACCGCGATTGACGAGGTGAACACGACCCTTGGCTTATAGCCGCCGCCGATAAGCCTGACGGCATCGAGCAGCATCCGGGTGCCATCGAGGTTGATGCGATAGCCCTTGTCGAAATCGAGTTCCGCCTCGCCGGAGACGATTGCCGCCAGATGGAAAATCACATCGGGGCGATCGGCGACGAGCTTTTCGGCGGCGCCCGGCACGGCGAAATCGCACGTCACGGTCTCGACCGGGAATCCGGTATTGGCGGGTTTCGCCGGCGCGACGACGTCCTGCAGCGTCATGCGCGTGATGTCGCGCTTGCCGAGACGTCCGTCGCGCAACAGCCGCTCGGTCAATTTGCGGCCGACCATGCCGGCAGCACCCAAAACCAGAATGTGCAAGACCCAACTCCTTTTTGTTTTTGAATTTAGACGCGGGCCCGCGCGCTTACTCTTTCACGGCTCCGGTCATCGCCGAAACATAATGCTCGACAAAGAACGCGTACAGGATGACCAGCGGCAGCGAACCGACCAGCGCGCCCGCCATCAGCGACCCCCATTTGTAGATATCGCCGTCAACAAACTCGTTCACGATCGCCACCGGCACGGTTTTGTTCGGCGTCGATTGCAGGAAGGTCAACGCGTAGATGAACTCGTTCCAGCACAGTGTGAAGGAAAAGATGAAGGCCGAGATCAGGCCGGGGATCGCCAGCGGCACGATGATCTTGACCAGGATCTGCCAGCGCGATGCGCCGTCGATCAGGGCGCACTCCTCCAGTTCATAGGGAATGGTCTTGAAATACCCCATCAGCAGCCAGGTCGAGAACGGAATTAGCAGCGTGGGGTAAACGAGGATCAGCGACAGCGGCGAGTCGAACAGGCCATAGGCCTGGATCACGGACGCCAGCGGAATGAACAGGATCGACGGCGGCACCAGATACGCAAAGAAGATCAGCACGCCGACCGTGTCCGCGCCCTTGAACCTCAAGCGCACGATGGCATAGGCCGCCAGCACGCTGGCGATGATCGAAAGCGTCGTGGCGCCCACCGCCACGTACATCGTGTTCCAGAGCCACCGCGGATACTGGGTCTCGAACAATAGCTTGCTGATATGCTTGAACGTCGGATGGATCACCCAGAACGGGTTGAACTTGTCCATGTCGATCAATTGCTCGTCCGGCTTGATGGACGTCAGCGCCATCCAATAGAACGGAAACAACAGCACGATCAGGATCACGAACAGCGGCAGATAAAGTGTCACCACGCGACGCGGCAACGACTCCAGAAAACTCATGCCCTCGCTGTCGTCGCTCTGGCTGACGACAGGCGTTTTCGATTGCAAGGCGGAATCAGTCATTGTTCGATCCTTGCTGCCATTTCCGGCGTTGCATGCCGAACCAGGAAATCGCAATGGCGGCCAGCAGAAACGGGATCATTGCGGTCGCAATCGCGGCCCCCTCGCCAAGCCGGCCGCTGATGATGCCGCGTTGATAGCTCAAGGTGGCCATCAGATGCGTCGCGTTCACCGGACCGCCGCGGGTCAGGGCCCAGATCAACTGGAAGTCGGTGAACGTGAACAGCACCGAGAAGGTCATGACCACCGCGATGATCGGCGTCAGCAGCGGATAGGTGATGAACCGGAATCGCTGCCAGTTGGTGGCGCCATCCAGCGTCGCCGCTTCGTAAAGCGAGGGTGACACGGTCTGCAGGCCGGCCAGCAGCGTGATCGCGACAAAGGGAACGCCGCGCCAGATGTTGGCGAAGATCACGCTGCCGCGCGCCCAGTTGGTATCGCCGAGGAAATTGATGTTGTGGTCGATCAGGCCGAGCTTGATCAACGACCATGAAATGATCGAAAACTGGGAGTCGTAGATCCACCAGAACGCGATCGCCGAAAGCACGGTTGGCACGATGAACGGGATCAGCACGATGGAGCGGATCACCGCCTTGAACGGCATGTGCCGGTTCAATAGCAACGCGAGGTAAAGGCCGACCGCGAATTTGATGGCGCTGGCGATGATCGTATAGAGCAGCGTATTGAATACCGAGAGCCAGAAGATGGAATCATCCCACAGCCACTGGTAATTTTCGAGGCCGATGAAAACGCCGGTGCGGCCGATGCGTTCATCGGTGAAGCTCATCCAGACGCCGAGGAACAGGGGATAGGCCAGAAACAGGATTAGAAAAGCCGCCGCAGGCAGCATGAACCACAGCGCTATCCAGTTGCGGTTGGTTCGCAGCCGCATCCAAAGCGACGGCGTATCAACCCTCGCAGCCTGCACAGGCATCGACGTCTGGACGGTACTCATTCCGCTCCAACTCCAAATCAGAAGACGACGCCCGGCCGCACACTTCTCTTACGGCGGGCGCCGCCCCGATTTCTAAATAAAAACAAGCCGGCGCGGAAGGCCGCGCCGGCGGCGTAGCCTATCGGAAGATGCGCTTGGCGGAACGTTCCGCCGAAGCCATCGCCGTTTTCACATCCTCACGACCGGTGCAGTAGTTCGCGAACATGTCGACAACGACGAAGTCGGCAATCGCGGCAGCGGCGTTTTCACCCATCTTGCCGATACCCGCCGGCGTCTGCGCGGTCTCGGCCACATTGCGGTATGGCGTGTTCTTGGGATCGGCAGTCCAGATCGGATTCTTTTTATAGTCCAGCAGGAAGGGGGAAAGATAACCTTGCGCAGCTTCGACCCAGGGATTGAACTCCTCCGGTTCAAGCAAGAATGCGGTGAACGCTTTGCAGGCTTGCGGATACTTCGTGAAGTTGAAGACAAGGATCGGGAAGCCGAGATGCAGTTCTCTGGTTTTTCCATCCAGTCCCGCCGGCAGATGGGCGTGGTTCATGTCCTCGGCGATTTGCGGATTTTCCTTCTTCGCCGTCACATAGATCGAAATGCCGTTGACGGTCAGGTGAAGCTGACCCGCCAGGAACGCCTTGTTGTTGGAACTATCATTCCAGGACGCCGTGCCCGGCACGAAATTGTCATACAGGCCCTTGACGTACTCCAGTGCCTTCGCCGTTTCCGGTGAATTGACGACGACCTTGTTGTCCTTGTCGATCAGGTTGCCGCCATGCGCCCACAACGCCCAATGCAGCCAGCCGTTGGCATCGCCTGAAGCGTGTCCGAGCGCCATGCCCGCGGGCGTGCCATTCTTGTTCATGCCCTTCACCAGATCGGCAAAGCCGCCGAGGTCCTTGGGGAACTCCTTGTGGCCGGCTTTTTCAGCGGCGGCGACACGGTAATTCACAAGACCGCCGGTGGCAGCAACGGGAACGCCGATCCACTTGTTGTCCAGTTTGCCGTAGGCCTCGCCCGACGGAGCCCAGCCACCACATTTCTTGCCGATGTAATCGGCGACGTCGGTCATATCGGTGCATTTGCTCGGGAACAGGAACGGCAGGGAGTAAAGACCCCAGACCATATCGAGGCCCTGCCCCGTGTTTGCCGCGACCGATGCCTTGGGCTGGATATCGTCATAGGATTCGTTGGAGACGTTGATCGTCACGCCGGTTGCCTTCTGGAAGGCGTCGACGATCTTCATGAACGCGACGTCTTCGGCTTCGACGAAACGCTTCCAGCGCAGCAGATTGACCTTGGCGCCCGCTTCCGGCTTCCACTGCGCGGTCTGCGCCCATGCCTTCGCATAGCCCAGCAATTGCTCGCTCGACATGGTCGCCGCGGCGGCCAGCAACGTCGCGCTGCCCTTCAGTAAAGACCGCCGATCCGGTGTAAAACTAGACATCTTCCGTATTCTCCCTGTTTTATTGGTTCTTCGACCAATTGCTTCCTGGATAACTTATAGTCGCTTGCCTGTCGCCTCGTCGAACAGATGGATGAGCGACGGGTCTGGCTTGAGCCGGACCTTATCGCCCGGGCTGAATTGATGGCGCTCGCGGAACACGGCGACGACCTGCTCGCCGCCGAGCTTGGCGAAGACCTGGGTTTCCGATCCGGTCGGTTCCACCACCACGATCTCCGCCTCGGCGCCGTCATCTGCGATCGTGAAATGCTCGGGTCTAACGCCGTACACCACGGGCCGACCGTCGGAATTGGCAGGGGCGGACTTCAGCGGCAACTTCAAGCCATTCGGGCCCTCGAAACTGGCGCTGCCATTTGCCTTGACGTTGCCCTTGAGGAAGTTCATCGCCGGCGACCCGATGAAGCTGGCGACGAACTGATTGTCCGGCCGATCATAAAGCTCAAGCGGTGTGCCGATCTGTTCCACGATGCCGTCATGCATCACCACGATCTTGTCGGCCATGGTCATGGCTTCGATCTGGTCGTGGGTGACGTAGACCGTGGTGGTCTTCAGCCGCTGGTGCAGTTCCTTGATTTCGGTGCGCATCGCCACGCGCAGCTTGGCGTCGAGGTTCGACAGCGGCTCGTCGAACAGGAACACCTGCGGATCGCGCACGATTGCGCGTCCCATGGCGACGCGCTGGCGCTGTCCGCCCGACAATTGCCGGGGAAAGCGATCGAGCAGCGGCGTCAAAGCGAGGATTTCCGCGGCGCGCTTGACCCCGCTGGTGATTTCAGCGGCGCTGGCACCCCGCAGCTTCAGCGAAAATCCCATATTGTCGGCGACCGTCATATGCGGATAGAGCGCATAATTCTGGAACACCATCGCAATATCGCGCTCTTTGGGCTGGACATTGTTGACGACGCGGTCGCCGATTGAAATCGTCCCGGAAGTGATATTTTCGAGCCCGGCGAGCATCCGCAACAAGGTCGATTTGCCGCAGCCGGAAGGACCGACCAGAACGACAAAAGCGCCATCCTCGATCGGAATTGACACGCCGTGCAGGACTTCAAAGCCACCAAACGACTTCCGCACGTCGCGAATCTGTACCGACGACATCCACACCCTCCCAAAACACTTAAAGCCCCGCAGTGAACGCCGCGGTCGTCCTCTTATTTGACCGGGTCTTATCAGACTTTTTCAGTGATGTCGTTGGATCAAAGTCGTATTGAGTTCCCCTCTGTCGCGAAGTTGCGAACAGGGCGGTGACATGCAAGCATTGGCCGCCGATACGAACATTACGCACAAAAATAAGGCGTGTGCGCTGCGGGAGAAACCATGAACAAGCCGCTTACCGGCGTCACCAGGCGCAAACTCCGCTCCAGCGAGTGGTTCAATAACCCGCACAACCCGGGGATGACCGCGCTCTACCTCGAACGCTACCTCAACTACGGTCTGACCCGTCATGAACTGCAATCCGGCAAGCCGATCATCGGCATTGCGCAGACCGGCAACGACCTCTCGCCATGCAACCGCCATCACCTTGAACTCGCTCATCGGGTCCGGGAGGGCATCCGCGCCGCCGGCGGCATCGCCATGGAATTTCCGATGCACCCGATTCAGGAGACCGGCAAGCGCCCGACCGCGGCGCTCGATCGCAACCTGGCCTATCTCGGATTGGTCGAAATCCTGTTTGGCTACCCGCTGGACGGCGTGGTGCTGACCACCGGCTGCGACAAGACGACGCCTGCCTGCCTGATGGCGGCCGCGACCGTCAATTTGCCGGCGATCGTATTATCTGGCGGACCGATGCTGAACGGCTGGCACAATGGCGAGCGCAGCGGCTCCGGTACCGTGGTCTGGAAATCCCGCGAGCGGCTTAGCGCCGGCGAGATCGACTACGAGGAGTTCATGAATATCGTGGCCTCGTCGGCGCCGTCGGTCGGCCACTGCAATACCATGGGCACTGCCTCCACGATGAATTCGCTGGCCGAGGCCTTGGGCATGTCGCTGCCGGGCTGCGCCGCGATCCCTGCCCCCTATCGCGAGCGCGGCCAGATTGCCTATGAGACCGGCACGCGCATCGTCGGAATGGTCTGGGAAGATTTGAAGCCGTCCGACATCCTGACGCGGCAGGCATTTGAAAACTGCATCGTCGTCAATTCGGCGATCGGCGGTTCGACCAACGCGCCGATCCATATCAATGCGCTCGCCCGTCATATCGGCGTGGAGCTATCGATCGACGATTGGCAGAAATACGGCCACGAAATTCCGCTGCTGGTGAACATGCAGCCGGCCGGCTTCTATCTCGGCGAGGAATATCACCGCGCCGGCGGCGTGCCTGCCGTGGTGCGCGAACTGATGCAGGCTAAGCGCATCCATGAAGACGTCATGACCGTCAACGGTCACACCATGGGCGAGAACTGCCGCGAAGCGCCGAAGCCGGACGGCGACGTGATCTGGAGTTACGACAAGCCGCTGGTGAAGGACGCCGGTTTTCTGGTGCTGCGCGGCAATCTGTTCGATTCCGCGATCATGAAGACCAGCGTGATCTCAAAGGAATTCCGCGACCGCTATCTGGTCAATCCCGGGGATCCCAACGCGTTCGAGGGACGCGCCATCGTGTTCGAAGGTCCGGAAGACTATCACCACCGGATCGACGATCCCTCGCTCGACATCGACGAGCACTGCATCCTGTTCGTGCGCGGCACCGGTCCGATCGGCTATCCCGGCGGCGCCGAGGTCGT